>CAZPQP010000178.1:0-4219 GCA_964588635.1 uncultured Bifidobacterium sp. | reverse complement strand
GGAACACGTCGGCTGGGGCGCCCTGCTCGATCTGGAAGGCGAGCGTGTCGGAGCCAGCGAAGCTGGCGCGGCTGTCCGGGGCGATCGCGGGGACGACCTTCGACAGCGACGATGCGGCGTAGATCATGGTCGCGGAAGCAGCCGTCGGCGCGATGGCGCAGACGGCAAGCGCTGCGCACAGAGCGGCAAGGCGGCGGGGCGACGGCATGACGGAACCGTAGATCGGATGAAGCCTAGATACAACCTAGGTATCAATCGACATTGCGCGGGTTTCGCGCGCTCGTGCGCGCGTGTCGCGGGGCGGAGGCGTGTGGGAGACTTCCGTCATGCAGATCAGCGCCATTCGCGCCATTCCGGTCAACATCCCCTTCGTCGCGCCGTACCGCTTCGCGTACGGCTCGATCGCCAGTCTCACCAAGACGCTGGTCGAGGTCACGACCGACACGGGCATTGTGGGGTGGGGAGAGGCCGCCGACGGCGACCGCAGCAGCGCCATCATGGACGTCGCGCCGCGGCTGATCGGTCTCGGCCCGCTCGATCTCGACGCCATCGAGGCCTTGATCGTGCCGGGCTACGCCTACTCGCCGTGGGCCGACGTGGTGGGGGCGAAGCGCACCTTCGGCGCGATCGAGCTGGCGCTCTGGGATATCCGCGGCAAGCTCGAGGGCAAGCCGCTCCATGAGCTGCTCGGCGGCGCCGTGCGCACCGACATCCCGCTGACCGAGTACTTCTCGTATCGCTTTGCCGGCCCGGACCATCCGGGCGAGTCGACGCCGCTCGAGGTCGCGCGCGAGTGCGCGCGGCTGCTCGAGGAGTTCGACGGCGCGATCTTCGAGGGCAAGGTCGGGACGGTCGGCGTGGATGAAGAGCTCGAGATGGTGCGCGAGATCCGCGCCGCGATCGGCGACCGGCCGCTGCGCCTCGACGGCAACGGCGGCTGGTTGGTGGCGACCGCGCGCGAGGTGATTCCGCGCTTCGAGGAGTTCGGCATCGACCAGTGGGAGGAGCCCGTCGAGGGCTATGAGGATCTGGCGGCGATCCGCGACGTCACGGAGCGCCCGTTCTCCTCGCACGCGATCAATCTGCCGCTGGCCAAGGCGCTCGGCGTGCCCGACGTGATCGTCACGAATCTCAACGAGCAGGGTGGTGTCCGCCGTACCGTCGAGCTCGTCCGGGCCTGCCAGGCCGCGGGCATCGGCTTCCGCTTCCATTCGGGCGAGACGGGCGTGGCCAGCACCGCCTACCTGCACGTGACCGCCGCGATCGACCACATCGACGACGCCAGCCAGACGCTCTTCCGCTGGTATGCCGATGACGTCATCGTCGGGGGGCCGTACGTGCCGCGCCACGGTGTCGTGCCCGTGCCGACGGGTCCGGGTCTCGGCATCGAGATCGATCCCGAGGCGCTCGACCGCTGCCACCGCCGCTACCTCGCCGAAGGGCCGTTCCCCGGCGCCGACGGCGCCGAGTACGGCCAGGACTTCCGCCGGCGCTAGTCCATCAGGCCGGGTGCGGCCTGATGCAGGATCAACTGGTTGCCGTCGGGGTCCGTGAACGGATGGAACTTCCCGAACGGCGTATCGTCGATGCCCTGGCTGAACACGAGCCCGCGCGCCTCGAGCTCCGCCGAGACGGCCTCGATGTCGTCCACGTCGAGGAACAGGCCGCCGATCGAACCGGCCGGCACCTCGAGCCAGTCCCCGAGCGCGAGGTCGAGCCCGCCGTTCGGGGCGCGCAGGTGGATCCAGCGCATGTTCGGGGCGACCTGGTTGTCGCCGTACACGGTGAAGCCGACGACGTCGCGGTAGAAGTCGAGGGCGCGATCCTGGTCGGTGACGGGCACGATCAGGACGGAGGCGTGGGAGATGGGCATGCGCCGATCGTAGTCCGGGCGGTGATCGCCAGTGGGTGGTTGTCCGCGGATGGGCGTCGGGTGCGCGTCCCGTTGACGCACACCGCACGGCGTGCGGCGGCGCCCGGAGGCTGGGGCGGCAGGATTCGAACCTGCGGTGGCGGGACCAAAACCCGCTGCCTTACCACTTGGCGACGCCCCAGAGTCGGGACGGAGCGTAGCGGGGTCAGGCGGCGGCGAGTCCGACGGAGGCACCGACCGTGGCGGCCGCCCGCGCCACCACCGGCGCCGCGCTCTCCAGCCGCTCCTCGAAGCGGAACCCCGGCGCCGACACGTTGATCGCTCCGATCACCCGGCCGACGGCGTCGTGCACCGGTGCGGCGACGGACACCAGTCCGACCTCGAACTCCTCGCGCACGATCGCGTAGCCCCGGCTCCGGGCCTCCGCGATGACCGCGGCGAAGGGCATCAACCCGGCGGCCTCCAGCTCGTCGTCGCTCAGCCCGGTGGCCAGCGCGCGGCCCGCCGATGTCGTGGCGAGTGGCGTGAGGCCGCCCACGCGACCCGGGGCGTGGATCGCAGCGGCCGGCGACTCGCTGGCGAGCGTGAGCACCTGATCGCCTTGGCGGACCGAGAGGTGCGCGCTCTCGCCGAGCTCGGCGACCAGCGCGAGCAGGACGGGGCGCGCCGCCTCGATCAGCGGCGCGTCGCCGGCCAGGGCGGCGAGCGAGAAGACCTGCCAGCCCAGGCGGTACGCGAGCGTCTCGGGGTCGCGTGCCACGAAGCCGCGCTCGTCGAGGACGGCGAGCGTGCGCGAGACCTGGCTCTTGTCGCTGCCAAGCAGGTCGGCAAGCTGCGAGACGCCCATCCCCTCGCGCGCGGCGAGCGGGTCGGCGAGCGCGATCAGGACGTCGAGGCCGCGTCCGAGCGCGGCATTGCCGGGATTCATGCGAGGACCTCGACGACGTCGCCGTTCTCCTCGACGCGGCGCCGCACGAAGTCGAGCAGCTCGGCCTCCTTGGCGGGATCGAGCGGCGGCGGCTCGTACGCCTCGAGTGCCTCGCGCCAGCGCGCGGCGGCGCGGTCCGCGTGATCCATCCGTCCGCTCTTGATCCAGCGGTCGTTGTTCTCGGTGGAGGCGATCGTCGGACGCCAGAAGCAGTCCCGGAAGCGCTCGAGGGTGTGCTGGGTCCCGAAGAAGTGCCCGCCGTGGCCGGCCTCCACGTGCGCGTCGAAGGCGAGATCGGCCTCGGTCAGCTCGACCTTCCGGAACTGGTGGCAGAGCAGGTCGAGGATCTCCGTGTCGGCCATGAACTTCTCGAAGCTCGTGACGAGGCCGCCCTCCATCCAGCCCGCCGACTGCCAGCAGACGTTGGCGCCGGCGAGGAACGCCGAGAGCAGCGTGTTCATCGCCTCGTAGCCGGCCTGGTAGTCGGGCAGCGGGCTCGACGTGAGCGTGCCGCCGCCGGAGCGCCACGGCAGGCCGAGGTCGCGCGCGATCTGGCCGGACGCGTACAGGCCGAAGGCGGACTCCGGTCCGCCGAACGCAGGGGAGCCGGTCTTCATGTCGGTGGAGGAGAGGAACGAGCCCATCACGCACGGCGTGCCCGGGCGGACCAGCTGGACGAGCGCGACGCCGGCGAGGCTCTCGAGCGTCTGCTGCACCAGGGCAGCCGGGGTCGAGACCGGCGCCATGGCGCCCATCAGCAGGAACGGCGTGATGATGATCGCCTGGCCGGCGGCGCCGTAGTTGAGGATGCCGTCGAGCATGCGCGCGTCGAAGCGCAGCGGGGAGTTGACGTTGCAGTTGGCGAACAGCACGGGCGCGTCGCCGGCCATGACGTCGGCGCCGTGGACGATCTCCGCCATCCGCAGGCAGTCCGCGGCGGCCTCGCCGCTCGACGGCTCGCCGGCCCAGACGCGATCGGTCAGCCGGATCGAGGCGAGGGCGCGCAGGAGGTGGCGCGAGTCGAGCGGCAGATCGTTCGGCTCGAGGACATTGCGCCCGGGTGTGTCGAGATTGGGATCCATCTGCACGAGGCGCAGGAGGTTCTCGTAGTCGGCGTAGGTGCCCTCACGGCGCTCCTCGCCGATCCGCACGAACGGCGGACCCTGCACGGCGCAGAAGATCATGTGGTCGCCGCCGATCACGAGGTCGCGCTCGCGGTTGCGGGCGACCATCGGGAACTCGGCCGGGGCCTTGCCCGCCTGGGCGAGCAGGAAGTCGGGATCGAAGCGCACGGTGCCGTCGTCATCCACGGTCTGGCCTGCGGCGCGGAACAGCTCCAGTGCCTGCTCGTTGTCGAACTGGACGCCGACCTCCTTGCCGAGGCGCTTCCAGCCGGCATGGAGGGTGGCGAGCGCGTC
>CAZPQP010000177.1:0-4224 GCA_964588635.1 uncultured Bifidobacterium sp. | reverse complement strand
GGCCGGCAGAGAACCGACCCGGCACCGCGTTCGTGCGCGAGGTCAAGGACAGCACCAAGCGCACGCGGCTGCTTCCGTTCACGTTCAGCACCACGCAGACGATGGTGCTCGAGATGGGCGCCGGGTACTTCCGGTTCCACACGCAGGGCGCGACGCTCGGGCCCGGGACGCCTGCCGCCTACAACGGCGCGACCGCCTACGTGGTCGGGAACCTCGTCTCGAGCGGCGGCGTGAACTACTACTGCATCGCGAACACGACTGGCAACGCGCCGCCAAACGCCACCTACTGGTATGCCATGCCGGCCGGGATCTACGAGATCCCGAACCCGTACGCCGAGGCCGACCTGTTCGACATCCACTACGTGCAGTCGGCCGACGTGCTGACTCTCGTGCATCCGAACTACGCGCCCCGCGAGCTGCGCCGACTTGGCGCCACCACGTGGACGCTGACCACGATCTCGTTCGCATCGACGGTCACGTCGCCGACCGGGTTGAGCGTGACGGCCAATCGAGGCGAGGCGCTCAACCTGATCGGGTTCACGTCGGCAAGCCCGGGAACGGCGCACACCAGCGCAGCGCACGGATTCGCCGTTGGAGATCCTGTGTATCTCGACGGCGGAACGTGGACGAACCCGTTCCCGGACGATTACTACATCGTGTCGGCCATCGGGCCATCCGACAAGTTTCAGGTCCGCGCCTACAGCACCGGAGTGGCGCTCGACACCACGCCATACGGCACGTGGTCATCCGGCGGGTACGTGCAGTTCGGCGACAAGGCGCTGGACTTCACCAGTTACTACGTGGTGACCACCGTCGCACCGAACGGCATCGACGAGAGCGCGCCGAGTTCGCCCGTGAGCGCGAACAACAACCTGAACGCGCAGGGCTCGAGCAACACGATCACGTGGTCGCCTGTCACGGGTGCTGCGCGCTACAACATCTACAAGCGGCAGAACGGGCTGTACGGCCTCATCGGCCAGACGGACCTGACCACGTTCACGGACAACAACATCGGCCCCGATCTCGGGATCACTCCCCCCATCGTGGACACGGTTTTCGCGTCGGCCGGGAACTATCCCGGAGCCGTCAGTTACTTCGAGCAGCGCCGCGTGTTCGCTGGCACGACCAACGCGCCGCAGACGATGTGGATGACGCGCACCGGGACCGAGAGCGACATCTCGTACCACATCCCGATCCAGGACACCGACCGCATCGCGTTCCGCGTGGCAGCCCGCGAGGCCAACACCATCCGGCACCTCGTCCCGCTGACGCAGCTCCTCGCGCTTACGAGCGCCGCCGAGTGGCGCATCAGCCCGGTCAACAGCGACACTATCACCCCGACCACGATCTCCGTGCGTCCGCAGTCCTACGTCGGCGCCAACAACGTGCAGCCGTCCATCGTGAACAACACGGTGGTCTACTGCTCGGCCCGCGACGGCCACGTGCGCGAGCTGGGGTACTCGTGGCAGGCGAGCGGGTTCGTGACGGGCGACCTGTCATTGCGCGCCACGCACCTATTCGACAACTACGACATCACGGACATGTGCTACAGCAAGGCGCCGCAGCCGCTGCTGTGGTTCATCTCGAGCACGGGCAGCATGCTCGGCCTGACGTACATCCCCGAGCAGCAGGTCGGCGCGTGGCACCAGCACGTCACGGACGGCGCGTTCGAGAGCTGCGCTGCCGTGGCCGAGGGAGCCGAGGACCGCCTGTACGTGGTGGTCAAGCGCACCATCGGCGGCGTCACCAAGCGGTACGTCGAGCGGTTCGCGAGCCGACAGGTCACGACCATCGAGAACTGTTTCTTCGTGGACAGCGGCCTGACGTACGACGGCACCAACGCGACGGCCACCACGGTCACGGTGACTGGCAGTACCTATCTGCCGTCCGACACGCTGACGATCACGGCGAGCAGCCCGATCTTCCAGTTCCCGTCAACGAGCACGCCGCCCACGGACATCAACGACGCCATCGTGATGACCGACTCGGCTGGCAACAAGTACCGCCTGCGGATCATCGGCACGACGAGCACGACCGTGGCGACCGCCCGCGTGGACGTGACGCTGCCGGCGGCGCTCCGCAACGTCGCCACTACGGTCTGGGCGTTCGCCCGCGACACCATCGGGGGGCTGACGCACCTTGAGGGCAAGACGGTCAGCATCCTTGCGGACGGTGCAGTCATGCCGCAGGTGACGGTCACGAGCGGGCAGGTCACGCTCCAGCGCGCATCGGTGCTCGTCCACGTGGGCCTGCCCTACGACAGCGACCTTGAGACGCTCCCGATGGCGATCCAGATGGAGGCATTCGGGCAGGGCCGCGCCAAGAACGTCAACGAGGCGTTCCTGCGCGTGTATCGCTCGAGCGGGATCTTCGTCGGCCCGGACAACGACAACCTGACCGAGGCCAAGCAGCGCACCACGGAGCCGTATGGCTCGCCTCCCGGGCTCAAGACGGACGAGATCGGCGTGAAGCTCACCCCGACCTGGCGGCAGTCCGGTCGAATCTACGTGCGGCAGTCCGATCCGCTGCCGCTCACCATCGTCGGGCTCACGCTCGAGGTCGCCATCGGAGGCTGACATGGGACTCGTCACCGCACCATTCGGCGTGAACACGCAGAGCACCCTGATGACGGGGTACAACCCCGCCACGTACCTCGGCACGGGGCAGTCGGTGCAGCCGCTCGCGCAGGCCGCGCCCACGGGACCGTCGTTCGCGAGTTCGTTCGCCGAGGCCATGACCGTGGCCGGACCCATCGCGTCGATCTTCGGGGCCGTGACGGGGGCGGTAGGCTCGTTCTACGCGGCACAGAGCCAGCAGAACCAGCTCAAGATGCAGGCCCAGAACCAACGGTTCGCGGCCGAGATGGCGCTCATCAACCAGCGCGGCGCGGAGTTCACGGCCGGCCAGATCGGGCGCGAAGGGCAGGCTCGGTTCGGGGCGTACTCCATGCGGGCAGGACAGGCCCGTGCGAGCGCGCAGGCGTCCCTGGCGGCCCGTGGCGCCGTCCTCGGCGTTGGGTCGGCGAAGGAGATCGTCGGCAGCATGGACCTGATGAAGGAGATCGACCGCCTGAACATCAGCGCCGCCACCGTGCGCGAGCAGGAGGCCGCACGCTTGCAGGCGTTCAACCTCGGCACGCAGGCCACGATGGCCGGGATCTCGGCCCGCAACCTCGAGGCCACGGCCGGGACCATCTACCCGGGCCTGTCGCTCGGCACCAGCCTGCTCGGGAGCGCAACGGACATCGCCGGCCAGTGGGCCCGCAACCGCCGCGTCGAGGAGCTGCTCATGGGCGTCTCGCAGCAGAGGATCTAAACCATGCCCACCGTCCCCACGTCATTCGTGCCACAGGTCGCCCCGCAGGGTGGCGGCGACATCGGCCAGTTTCAGGCACCCGGCATCGCGGCCGCCGAGAACCTCGCAGGGCCGCAGGTCGCCCGTTTCGGGCAGGCGATGGTCGGGGCGGGCAATCAGGCGTTCCGGCTCGGCTCGGCCATCCAGGACGGCATTGACGAGGCTGCGACCAAGGAGGCCGACGTGGCCGCCGGCAGGGCCATGCAGCAGGTCGCCGACAAGTACCTCGCCACGGTCGGCAAGACGGCGGAAACGTCGTTTGAGGCGGCGCAGGCCGAACTGGCGCAGGCAGCCGCGGGCGCCGCCGACATGCTCCAGAACGACACGCAGCGGCGCATGCTGACGCCGATCCTGTCGCGGAACATGGGGGTGTTCCAGAGCCGGATGGCCCAGCACCGGGTGCAGCAGGTCAAGGTCTACCAGACGAACGAGTCGGTGGCCCGGGCCGAGTTGAGCGCGGACTACGCCATCCAGGCATACGCGCAGCGCGGCGAGAAGGACGCAGAAGGACGCCAGATAGGGCTCATCCGCTACGCGGCCAACGCCGACACGGCCGTCGCCGAGATCCGCAAGGCCGGCGAACTCATGGGGTACGCGCCGGATTCGGCGCAGATGAAGCAGCTGGAACAGAAGGTCTACGACCGCATGGCGGTCGGGATCGTGAACTCCATGATGGTCCAGAAGGAATACGGGCAGGCCGACGATTTCCTGTCCGATCCAGGCACGGCCCAGACGCTTGACGCCAAGACGCTGTCCGCGCTGCGGGAGTCCGTGACCGCCAACCAGCAGAAGTCGGTGGTCGGGGAACTGGCGTCGAGCATCATGGAGACGGGGCTGCTCATGTCAAAGAGCGACCCCAAGACCTACTGG
>CAZPQP010000176.1:0-4230 GCA_964588635.1 uncultured Bifidobacterium sp. | reverse complement strand
ACGGGCGAGTGGGTCGAGGAGCCGAACTACTTCAACGTCACCACCTTCGGCGCGCAGGCCGACAACGTCGCGCGCTTCCTCGCCAAGGGCCGCCAGGTCGCCGTCGACGGCCGCCTGTCCTGGAGCGAGTACGAGGCCAAGGACGGCTCCGGCAAGCGCGAGCGCGTCGAGGTCATCGCCGACACGGTCCAGTTCATCGGCCCCCGCGAGGGCGGCTCCGGTGGCGGCGGTGGCGGCGGCGAGTGGTCCGCTCCGGCTGCGGCTCCCGCGCCGGCTTCCGACATCCCTGACGCTTGGTCCGGCGGCGCCGCCGCGCAGGACGACGACATTCCCTTCTGATCCACGAGGACGACTGATGGCACGCACCGGCAACCGCAAGGCGATTCTGCTCGACGACGTCGAGCACCTCGGGCATCGCGGCGACATCGTCGCCGTGTCCCGTGGCTACCTCCGCAACTACCTCGTCCCGCGCAAGCTGGCCGAGGAGGCGACGAACGCCCGTGTCGCCGAGGTCGAGAAGCTGGCGGCCACGCGCGCCGCGCAGGAGGCCCGCACGGCCGAGCAGGCGCAGACGATCGCCGCCACGCTGACCAAGACGGTCCTGTCGATCCCGATGCGCTCGGGCCCGGACGGCCGCCTCTACGGCTCCGTCACGGCCGCCGATCTCGCCGATGAGATCTGGCGCACGCGCAAGATCCGCGTCGATCGCCGCAAGATCCGCCTCGAGGAGCCGATCAAGGCCGTCGGCGCGTATCTCGTCGAGATCGACGTCTTCACCGACGTCCGCGCCGCCGTCAAGACGCAGGTCGTCGCGGCCGAGGGCTTCGAGCTGGATGAGGCTCCGGCCATGGAGGCCGAGGTCGAGGTCGAGGCCGTCGAGGTCGTCGCCGACGACGACGCGGCCGCGACGGACGAGTAGCGAGGCTGCGGGATGACACCCGCGCCAGAGGGAGCCAACCTCCCGCCGCAGGATCTCGATGCCGAGGAGGCCGTCCTCGGCGCGATGATGATCAACGACCAGGCCGTCCTGACGGCGTCGGAGATCATCTCGGATCCGGGTGAGTTCTATCGCGAGGCGCACGGCACGGTCTACCGCGCCATCCTCGCGCTGCTCGCGCGCAGCGAGCCGATCGACGCCGTCACGGTCTCCGACGAGCTGGAGCGCATGGGCGCGCTCGACCAGGTCGGCGGTCGCGGCTTCATCTTCGGCCTGTCGTCGAGCGTCACCGTCGCCGCCAACGTCAAGAGCCACGCGCAGATCGTGCGCGACCTCGCACTGCTGCGCCGCGTGGCGGCTGCGGGCCTCGAGATCGCCGAGCTCGGCTACGGGCGCCAGGGCGATGTGCGCGACATCCTCGACCGCGCCGAGTCGGCCATCTTCGACGTCGCGCAGTCGCGCACGACGAGCGACATCGTTCCGATCGGCGGCCTGCTCGGCGACGAGGTCGAGCGCATCTCGGCCGCGACGGAGCAGCGCGGCCTGACCGGCGCCTCCTCGGGCCTGCGCGACCTCGACAAGATCACGTCGGGCTTCCAGAAGTCGAACCTGATCATCCTCGCCGCGCGCCCCGCGATGGGCAAGACGTCGCTCGCGCTCGGCATCGCGCGCCATCTCGGCGTCAGCGCGCGCGTCCCGGTCGTCGTTTTCAGCCTCGAGATGTCGCGCGGCGAGATCGCCCAGCGCTTCATCGCCACGGAGGCCCGCGTCGACTCGACGCGCATGCGCAGCGGCGACGTGCGCGACGAGGATTGGATGCGCATCCAGGACGCCTGCAACCGCCTCTCCGACGCGCCGATCTACGTGGACGACACGGCCGGCATCAACCTGATGGAGATCCGCTCGAAGGCCCGACGCCTGAAGATGAAGGAGCCGGACCTCGGGCTGGTGATGATTGACTACCTGCAGCTGATGAGCTCCGGCTCGAACGAGGAGAACCGCGTGCAGGAGATCAGCCAGATCTCGCGCCAGCTGAAGGTGCTCGCCCGCGACCTCGACGTGCCCGTGGTGGCGCTGTCGCAGCTGTCGCGCGGCGTGGAGTCGCGCACCGACAAGCGCCCGCTGCTGTCGGACCTTCGCGAGTCGGGTTGCCTGACGGGCGATAGTCGCGTCTTCCTGCCCGACACCGGCGAGCGCGTCCGCATGGACGAGATGCGCAGCCGCATCGGCGAGTGCGTCCTCGCGGTCAACCCGGACACGTGGGAGCTCGAGCGGCGCGTCGTCACCAACGCCTTCTCGACGGGCATCAAGCCGGTCTACCGCCTGACTCTGGCCTCGGGTCGCACGATTCGCGCGACCGGCAACCACCGGTTCCGCCTGCTCGACGAGTGGCGTCGGCTCGACCTGTTGCAGGTCGGCGACCGCCTCGCGGTGCCGCTGGAGCTGCCCGCCGATACGCACGGCGCGATGACGCCCGACGAGTGCGCCCTGCTCGCGCACCTGATCGGTGACGGCTGCACACTGCCGCGTCATGCCATCCAGTACACGACGGCTGAGCGCCCGCTCGCCGAGCTCGTCGGGCGGCTCGCGACGTCCGTCTTCGGCACCGCGGTGGCGCCGCGGGTCAAGGCGGAACGCACGTGGTTCCAGACGTATCTGCCTGCCACGCAGCGCCTCGCGCGTGGACGCCGCAATCCCGTCGCGGCCTGGCTTGATGGCCTCGGCGCGTTCGGACATCGTGCATGGGAGAAGCGCGTGCCGGCCGTAGTGTTCGAGCAGTCCGACGAGCTGATCGCACTCTTTCTTCGTCACCTGTGGTCGACGGACGGCAGCGTCTGGGCGTCGGCCGATGGGCGCTCGTCCCGCATCTACTACGCGACGACGAGCCGTGAACTCGCGCACGACGTGCGTCATCTCCTGCTCCGCGTCGGTATCAACGCCGCGGTTCGCGTACGCGATGATGCGCGCTCGCAGCACTCTGCGTACAACGTGGATGTCGAATCGCACGACGCGCAGTACGCATTCGTGACCGCGGTCGGCTGTCTCGGCGAGCGCTCTGCGCACCTGCCCGCCATCCGCACGATGCTCGAGGGCCGCGTTGCGAACAGCAATGTCGATGTGATCCCCGCGGCGGCTTGGCAGACGATCGTCAAGCCGCAGCTGGCCGTGGCCGGGGTGACAACGCGCGAGCTGCACGCCGGGCTCGGCATGGCGTACAGCGGCTCGTCGCTCTACCGCGCGGGCCTCGGTCGCGATCGCGCCCGTCGTGTCGCGGAAATCGTCGGCAGCACTCAGTTGCGTCGCCTTGCCGACGGTCAGGTGACCTGGGATGCGGTCAAGAGCATCGAGCTCGAGGGTGAGGAGGAGGTCTTCGACCTCACCGTCGACGGCCTGCACAACTTCGTCGCCGAGGACATCGTCGTCCACAACTCGATCGAGCAGGACGCCGACGTCGTGATGTTCATCTATCGCGACGACTACTACAACAAGGAGACGTCGGAGAAGCCGGGGACCGCCGAGCTGATCGTCGCCAAGCACCGCAATGGTGCCGTGGGCACGGTCGACCTCGCGTTCATGCCGCACTACACGACGTTCGCCGATCTGGCACGAGGAGAGGTCTAGATGAGCGGAGCGGTCGTGATCGGCGCCCAGTGGGGCGATGAGGGCAAGGGCAAGATCGTCGATCTGCTGGCGGAGCGCTTCGAGATCGTCGCGCGCTATCAGGGCGGCAACAACGCCGGCCATACGGTGGTGCACGGCGATGAGACCTTCAAGTTCCATCTGCTGCCGAGCGGCATCCTCGAGCCCGACAAGCTCTGCATCCTCGGCAACGGCGTCGTGATCGATCCCGAGGTCCTCGTCGGCGAGCTCGACGCCCTCGAGGCGCGTGGCCGCTCGACGGCGGGCCTGCGGATCTCGATGAACGCCCACGTGATCATGCCGTGGCACCGCCTGCTCGACTCGCAGAACGAGGTGAGCCTCGGCTCGCTGCAGATCGGCACGACGCGGCGCGGCATCGGCCCGGCGTACGCCGACAAGGCGTCGCGCGTCGGCATCCGCGTGCAGGACCTGTTCGACCTCGGCATCCTGCAGAAGAAGGTCGCCGCGGCGCTGGCCATCCGCAACCGCGAGATCCTCCGCGGCCGCGATCAGGGACCGCTCTATCCGAACAAGGTGGTGGAGGAGCTGGCGCCGTTCGCCGCGCGCCTCGAGCCGTACGCGGCCGACACGTCGCTGCTGATCGACGAGGCGTTCAAGGCCGGCAAGCGCGTGCTCTTCGAGGGCGCGCAGGG
>CAZPQP010000175.1:0-4273 GCA_964588635.1 uncultured Bifidobacterium sp. | reverse complement strand
ACGATCACGCCGTAGCCGCTCAGCTGCTGCGTGATGCGCGTCAGCTGCCCCGTCGCGAGCAGGACGCCGACGATGATCATCACGACGCCCGCGACCCGGTTGATCCACGCGCCGTACTTGCGGTACGCGCCGGTGCGCTCGAGCAGCCAGGAGGCCAGCAGGCCGCTGAGCAGGAACGGCACGCCCAGGCCGATGCCGTACGCCAGCAGGAGGATCGAGCCGCCAGCCGAGCCCTGGGTGGCGGCGTACAGCAGGATCGAGGTGAGCACCGGGCCGATGCACGGCGTCCAGCCGACGGCGAACACCACGCCGGCGACGCCGGCGCCCACGAAGCTCGTCGGCCGGGCCGGCAGCCCGACGCGCGCCTCGCGCCCGACGAGCCGCTGCGCGAAGCCGAGCAGCGCCAGGCCCATCAGGATCACCAGCAGGCCGCCGATGATCTCGATCGGGCGGCGGTAGTCGGCGACGAGCGACCCGAGGTAGCCGACGCTGACGCCGTAGAGCGCGAAGACGATCGTGAAGCCGCCGACGAACGCCAGCGTGGTCAGCGCGACACGGCGCGTGTTCGAGCCGAGCTCCTCGTACGGCACGCCGGAGACGTAGGAGAGGTACGCCGGCACGAGCGGCCAGACGCACGGGGAGAGGAAGGAGATGAAGCCCGCCGCGAAGGCCGTCAGGAGCCCGAGGCCCGAGAGCGAGATGGCGCCGATCATCCGGTCAGCTCCGGCACCTGCGCCTCCAGGGTCGCCTCGGTGACCTCGCCGAGGATGCGGTCGACGATCTGCCCCTGGGCGTCGATGAGATAGGTCGCGGGCAGGCCGGGCACCTTGTAGGCCGCGCCGATCGGACCGTCGTCCACGACGCTCGGCCAGGTGGCCCCGTGTTCGGCGGCGAACGCCTTGGCCGACTCGACGTCGTCCTGGTAGTCCACGCCGATCACCGCGATCTCGGGATGCGCCTTGGCGAACGCCGCGATCGCGGGCAGCTCCTTGCGGCACGGCCCGCACCACGAGGCCCAGAAGTTGAGCACGACGGGCGTGCCCCTGTAGGTCGTGAGATCGAATGGCTCGCCGGTCAGCGTGGTGCCGACGATCGCCGGCGCGGGGCCCTTCTCGACCGCGGGGATCTGGCTCGCCTCGCTGGGCGCCGCCTGCGTGTCGGACTGCCGGGTGATGCCGTACACGCCGATGCCGAGGCAGATGATGCCGACGGCCGTGAGGACGGCGAGGATGAGCTTGGCGCGGCGCGACATGCGCCAACCGTATCGCGCGAACGGGCCGGTCAGCGCAGGAGCCGACGCGCGTCGTCGGGCGACATCGGCGCCCGGCCGAGCGCGGCACCGAGCCGCACGGCGTGCTCCACGAGCTGCGCGTTCGACGTCGCCGCGGAGCCGTCGGGCAGCGTCGCCGCGTCCTCGAAGCCGGCGCGGATGTGCTCGCCCGCGGCGGCCGCGATCGCCTGGACGATCGGGCTCGACTCGTCGCGTCCGCTGGCCACGACCGGCATGCCCGACAGCGTCGAGTGGGCGGCCTCGATCAGGTGCAGCGCGTTCTGCGGCGTGCCGGCCGCGAGATCGGAGGACTCGGAGGTCGGGCCGCCGAGCGTGAGCAGCAGAAACGGCGCGCGGCCGAGCAGCTGGTCGTGGTAGAGCGCCTGCAGGTCGCCGATCGCGTCGAGGCTCCCGGCGACGGGTGCGGGCCGGACGTTGGCCTCCTCCAGCGCGTCGAGGATCTGGCGGGCCTCCTCCCGGTGCGCGGGCAGGTCCGGCTCCGGCGGGCGCACGTGCACGGCGCCGACGTCGGGCAGGTCGCGGAGCACGCCGAACAGCGCCGTGACCGTCCCGAGCGACGTCTGGCGTGCGCGCTGGGTGGAGATCGAGATCGGCACGTCGACGGCGCCGCGGATGGCGGCGACGATGTCGTCGATCACGAAGTCGAAGCTCGGCGAGCCGTCGGCCTTGCGGGCGTGCACGTGCACCATGCCGGCGCCGGCCTCCACGGCGCGCTTCGCCTCCGCGGCGAGGTCCTGCGGCTTGAGCGGCAGCTTCGGGCATTCCTCGGCGCTGCGCGTGCCGTTGAGCGCGGCGACGATCAGGATCGGGTCGCTCATGCGCGCGACTCCGCGAGGAACTCGAGATCGAGCAGCTGGAGCTCGATCCAGCGCGCCACGTCGTGGGTCTCGACGAACGTGCGGATCGCGTCGGCGCGCTCGGCGCGCTCGGGCTGCGGCAGCTCCAGCGCGCGCTCGAGCTGCGCGGCGGTCTGCTCGACGTCGAGGGGATCGACGGGCAGGACCCACTCCTCGAGCTCCTCGAACGAGCCGGCGTTCTCGCTGAGCACGACGACGCCGCTGCGCTCGTTGAGGAGAGGTGCTTCCTTGGAGATGAGGTTCATGCCGTCTGCGATCGAGTTCACGAGGAGGGCGTCGTACTCGCGGTATGCGGCGACGACCACCGGGAAGTTATCGCCAATGCGCACGTCGATGGGGAGCCAGCCGTCCGTGCCGTGCTTCTCGTTGATCTCCGCGGCGATGGCGTTGATGCGCTTGAGGTAGTTGGCGTAGACGGGCACGGCGAGGCGCGACGGGTCGAGCAGCGACAGCAGCTGCACGCGGCCGTGCAGGTCGGGGCGCCGATCCAGCAGGCGCCCGTAGGCGTGGAAGCCGCGCAGGATGTTCTTCGACGGGTCGGTGCGATCGACGCGCAGGATCAGCTTCTCGGGACGCGTGCGCAGGAGCTCGGTGTGGGCCGCGATCATCTCGGGATTGCGCATGTGCGCCCGCAGCTCGGCCGGATCGATCGAGATGGGATACGACCGGATGTGCACGTCGCGCTGCGCGTGGTCGACGGTGACGCGGACGCGCGCGCCGTCATGGTCCACCTCGACGCCGGGCAGGTACGCCGCGCACGTCGCGAGGAAGGCGCGCACATCGTGCTCGGTGTGGAGGCCGACGATGTCGGCGCCGAGGAGGCCGTGCAGGAGCTCCGTGCGCAGATCGACGGGCAGCTGCTTCCAGGCCTCCGGCGCGGGCCACGGGATGTGCGTGAAGTGGAGGATCGGCGACGTCACGCCCGCCTCGCGCAGCATCAGCGGCACGAGGTACAGCTGGTAGTCGTGGATCATCAGCGCGTCGCAGTCGCGCTCCATCGCGGCCTCCGTGGCGACGGCGGCGTTGTAGCGGCGGTAGCCCGCCCATGCCTCACGGATGTCGGTGCTGACGACGGGCTCCTCGCCGGACGCGTAGAGGCCGTGCTGGATGAACCACAGCAGCGGGTTGGCGATCTGGCCGTACATGGCCGCGAAGTCGGCCGGGTCCGGATCGGCGAAGTGGAGCTTGAACGGGTTGCCGATGGCGTCGGTCTCGTCGAGCGCGCGCCCGTTCTGCTCGGCCGCGACGAGATGGTCCTCCTCGGAGATCGCGCAGACGATCCACGTCACGTCGTGGTTGCCGATCAGGCCGCGCAGCGCGGAGACGAGGCCGCCGCCGCCGCGCAGCGCGACGCGCTCGCCGTCGATCCGCGCGTACTGGATCGGGCCGCGATTCGAGACGACGGTGAGCCGATGCCGTTCGCGTGCCATGTCACGAATGTAGCGTGGATCGGGTCGGCGGCAGTGCGACCCCGCTCACGACGGGTCGTCGGCGCGCAGCTCCAGGCGGAACGCCTTGCGCGCACCGGTCTGGTCGAGCACGAGGCGTCCGCCCATGCGCACCGCCAGCTCCGACGCGATCGCGAGGCCGAGGCCCGAGCCCTCACCGGCGCGGGTGCCGCGCGAGAACCGCGTGAAGATCCCGGCGGCCTCCTCGTCGGGGATGCGCGGGCCCGAGTCGCTCACGACGATCGCCGCGATGCCCGGCGCCTGCTCGGTGGACACGAGGATCGCGACACCCTCCGGATTGTGGCGCACCGCGTTGTCGATCAGCACGCGCGTGATCTGGCCGATGCGCGCCTCGTCGCCGACCGCCATCGCCGGCGCCGCCTCGACGCCGATCGTCGCGCCGCGCTTCGCGGCGATCGGGGTCAGGTCGCCGCTGATGCGCTCGGCGACGGCGGCGAGCTGGATCGGCTCGTGCTCCATCGGCACCTTGCCGGCGTCGAGGCGCGACAGGTCGAGCAGGTCGGTGGCCAGCTTGGTCAGGCGGTCGACCTGGTCCTGCATGGTGGCGAGGAACTGCGCGCGCACGGCCTCGTCCTCCTCGTCGATCAGCAGCTCGAGGAAGCCGGACAGCGCGAAGACGGGCGTGCGCAGCTCGTGCGACGCGTTGGCGACGAAGG
>CAZPQP010000174.1:0-4300 GCA_964588635.1 uncultured Bifidobacterium sp. | reverse complement strand
GCGGCGTCGCCGGCAAGGGCGAGCTGCTCGAGGTGATCCCGCGCTTCCTGATCACCGGCCGCCGCGTGACCGGCTCCTCGTTCGGCGGCGTCAAGGGTCGCACCCAGGTGCCGCTGCTCGTCGACCACTGGCTCAACGGCGACATCGACGTGGAGTCGCTGCTGTCGCACCGCATCACGCTCGACGAGGTCAATCACGGCTTCGAGTTGATGGAGCAGCAGGACGGCATCCGCAGCGTGATCACGTTCGGCGGTTCGTGAGCGCTGCGGCCGTCATCGCAGCCCAGGGCGATCAGGATCTGGGCGCCCTGCTCGTCGGTGCGCCCCTGCGCATCGCCGTCGTGCTGCTGATCGCGGTCGCTTTGCAGGTCATCGCCGTGCGCGTCATCCGCCACGTCATCCGGCGCACGGTCGAGCGGGCGTCGGCGAAGAACAGCGCGCGGGTCTCTGGCGACTCCGCCACGCGCCTCGCCCAGCGGGCCGGTGCCATCGGGTCGCTGCTGATCAGCGTCGTCTCGGTCGTCATCTGGATCAACGCGCTGCTGATCATCCTGGAGACCCTCGGCATCAACATCACGCCGATCGTGGCCAGTGCGGGTGTCGCGGGCATCGCGCTCGCCTTCGGCGCGCAGACCCTGATCAAGGACTACATCTCCGGCATCCTCCTGATCCTCGAGGACCAGTACGGGGTCGGCGACGTCGTGGTGATCGGCACGGTCACCGGCACCGTGGAGGAGGTGCTGCTGCGCACGACGCGCCTGCGCGATGCCGACGGCACGCTCTGGCACATCCGCAACGGCGAGATCCTGAGCGTCGGCAACCGCTCGCAGTCGGGCTCCTAGCGCGACAGCACGTCGACGAGGATCGGCTCGGCGATCGCCATATCCTCGTCGGAGCCGATCGTGATGCGGATCTTGGTCGGGGCGCCGAAGCCGTTGAGGGGCCGCACGATCACGCCGCGCTGCATGAGCGCGGCCGTCGTGGCCTGCGCATCCTCGACGGTGACGGTGAGGAAGTTCGCCACACCGGTCGTGGCGACGCCAGCGGCGGCGAGCTTGGTGCGCAGCGACTCGCGGCGCACGGCATTCTCCTGGCCGCGACGTTCGATCGTCGCGGTGTCGGCCAGCGAGGCGATCGCGGCGGCCGTGGCCATCGAGCTCACGTCGAACGGTCCGCGTACGCGGATCGAGGCGTCGACGATCCAGGCGGGGGCTGCCATCCAGCCGACGCGCAGACCGGCGAGGCCATAGATCTTGGAGAAGCTGCGCAGCACCGCGACTCGAGGGTGGCCCGCCTTGACGTACTCCTCGATCGCGTTCGGATAGTCGTCCTCGAGGACGTAGCCGGCGTACGCCTCGTCGACGACGCACACCACGTGCTCCGGCAGCGCGTCGACGAACGCCCGCAGCTGGTCGCGTGTGACGTAGGTGCCGGTCGGGTTGTTCGGATTGCAGACGTAGACCATGCTCGTCTCGGGCGTGATCGCCGCGAGCATGGCGTCGAGGTCGTGCGTGTCGTCCTCGAGCGGCACCATGATCGCGTTGGCCTGCTGCTTCTGCGCGGTCAGCGCGTACGACACGAAGGCGGGCCACGCGAAGACGACGTCATCGCCGGGCCCGAGAAAGGCCGAGGCGAGGTAGGCGATCGACATGTCAGCGCCCGGGCTGGCGGCGACCATGTCGGGCGCGAGACCGTGGGCGGCGGCCAGCGCGGCGTGGAGCTCGCCCGCGTCGGGGTAGCGGTTGAGGTCCGGGGCCTCGGCGCTCAGCGCGGCGAGCGCGGCGGGCGTGGGCCCTTCGGCACCCTCGTTCGACGACAGCTTGACGATCGGCACGCCCTCCGGCACGCCGGTGGATGCGCCGGGCGTGTACACGGTCAGCTGATCGAGGTGGGGGCGGAGGCGGACGCCGGCCGGGGCGCCGGGGATGACGGGCTCGCTCATGGGGTGGAGCGTACCCGCCTCAGTGCTGCTGGGCGATCCATACGTGGACCTGCGCGGTGATGGCGTCGACGTCGGCCGATCCCTCGGCGACGCGCATCGTGAGGTCGAAGCCCTCGTCGTCTGGGACATCGAGCACCACGTCGTTGATTGCGAGCGTCGTGACGAGTGCGATCCAGCCAAGGCGCTTGTTGCCATCGACCAGCGGGTGGTGCGCGACGATCGAGTGCATGACGACGGCCGCCTTCGTCACGACATCCGGATAGAGGTCGTTGCCGTACAGCCGCATGGCCGGGCGGATGGCCGCGGACATCAGCAGCCCCTCATCCCGCACGGACAACCCCATCGCATCGGCGAACCGCAGCAGGTCCTCACCCGTGAGAAGCGGGGTGAGCTGCGTCATGCCTCGCCGAGCCGGCGGAGCAGATCGCCGTACCGGGTCACCGCCCACTCGAAGGAGGCATCGACTTTGGCGCGATGCCCTTCGCGTGCGGCCTTCTCCACCAGGGCGCGTCGGAGCACGTCGTTCTTGGAGAGCCCGGAGTCGGCGGCAAGGGCGTCGAGGAGTTCCTGCTCTTCGGCGGTGAGGCGGAGGTTGATGGCCATGTGGATAATGGTACCAGATTGGTACCGTTGCGTGTCGGACGCACCGACTACGCTCCGCGCATGTCTGAAGACCTCGTGCTCTACGAGCGCCGCGGCCCGTCCGCCTGGATCACGCTCAACCGTCCCGACAAGCTCAACGCGATGACGTACGCGCTCGTCGACCAGTTCGAGGCCGCGCTGGATCGCGCCGAGGATGACGACGAGGTCCGCATCGTCGTCGTGCGCGGTGCCGGTCGTGCGTTCTGCGCCGGCTACGACCTGGAGCAGGAGGCGCTCGAGGGCGAGCCGACGATCACCGAGTGGCACGAGGTGCTCGCGCGGGACGTCGAGGTGACGATGAAGCTCTGGGGCCTGTCGAAGCCGACGATCGCCGCGGTGCACGGCTGGTGCCTGGCCGGCGGCATGGAGGTCGCGATGGCCTGCGACCTGCTGATCTGCACGGAGGACGCGCGCTTCGGCGAGCCCGAGGTGCGGTACGGCTCGGGCCCCGTCACGCTGCTGATGCCGTACGTGCTCGGCGAGCGCCGCACGAGAGAGCTGCTGCTGACCGGCGACACCGTCGACGCGCAGACTGCGCTCGACTGGGGGATCGTCAACCGCGTCGTCCCCGCCGAGCGGCTGGAGGCCGAGGTGGGGGAGTGGGTGGCGCGCATCGCGCCGACGCCGCTGCGCGTGCTCCAGCTGACGAAGGCCGCCCTCAACCGGGCGCAGAAGGCGGCGGGTCTGCTCGAGGCGGTCGAGGCGAATCTCGACCTCTCGGCGATGCTCAACGGCGCCCAGACGCCGGAGCAGAACGCGTTCGACGAGATCGTGCGCAGCGAGGGCGTGAAGGCCGCGCTGCAGTGGCGCGACAAGCGCTACGGCGAGATCCTCGGCGAGCTCGGCCAGGGCTGAGCGGGCCGACGACCGCGGATGCTGGTGCCGAGCCGCGGGGCCCGGCACCAGCGTCGCGGATCAGTGGCTGAGCTCGGCCAGGACGGTCGGCGGCACCAGCACGTTGTTGATGGCGTGGATCACGCCGTTCGATGCCGGGATGTCCGTGGTCGTGACCTTCGCGGTCTTGTTGATGAAGACGTTGCCGTTGCGGACGGTGATCGAGATCTTCTCGCCCTCCACGGTCTTGACCTTCTTGCCGTTCAGCTTGACGACGTCGGCGGCCTCGGCCTTGCCGGCGATGACGTGGTAGGTGAGCACCTTCGTCAGCAGGGACTTATCCGCCGCGATGGCGTTGAGCGTGGCCTTCGGGACCTTGTTGAAGGCGGCGTTGGTCGGAGCGAGGACGGTGAACGGTCCCTTGCCGGACAGGGTCTTGACGAGGCCGGCCTTCTTGATCAGCGAGACGAGCGTGCTGAACTGCGGCGCGCCCGAGGCGACCTGGACGATGTTCTTGTCCTGCCGCGTCTGCGGTGCGTCCGACGCCGCCGAGGCAACGCCGGTTGTCGCCAGCACGGCGGAGGCCGCGAGGACTGCGATCGTGGTGATGCGCTTCTTCATGGTGGTTCTCCTGCCCGCCGGACGACCGCGGCGGTGCGATTTCGACGCTCGGTAGTGGGCGCCGTTGGGGAGCCAATCGGCACCGCCGCCGACGCGGCCCACGTCTTTACGCGACCCTTACAGAAGTTCGCGGAGAACACACATGCCGCTGCGGCCAACCCGCAGCGGCAGCCACGCTGGACCGGAGTGGGCGGTGAGGGACTCGAACCCGCGACCCCCTGCGTGTAAAGCAGGTGCTCTAACCAGCTGAGCTAACCGCCCG
>CAZPQP010000173.1:0-4321 GCA_964588635.1 uncultured Bifidobacterium sp. | reverse complement strand
GCTGCGATAGGCAGGACGATGATCCGTCCCGCTCACCTCGGCCGCACCACGGCGCCGCAACCACGCCTACGCTGCGAGCGATGAGCACCGCCACGCACCCCAAGCGCGCGATCGTGATCGGCTCCGGCTTCGGCGGGCTGGCCGCCGCCATGCGCATGCTCTCCGCCGGGCTCGACGTCACCGTCGTGGAGCGGCTGCCCGCACCGGGCGGGCGTGCCTCGCAGATCAAGGACCAGGGCTACACCTGGGATCTCGGCCCGAGCCTCGTGACGATGCCGTGGTGCTTCGACGAGCTGTTCGGGCTGCTGGACCGCGATTTCCGGCAGGAGGTCGAGCTCGTCGGCCTCGACCCGTTCTACCGGATCGACTGGCCGCACGATGGCACGCGCATCGACTTCAAGGGCGACGTGGGGGAGATGCAGGAGGAGCTCGCGAAGCTGTCGCCGCGCGACGCCGCGAACTACCCGGCGTTCCTCGAGGCCTCGCGCCTGATCCACGAGAACGCCGTGCTCGCCGCGGGCCGCAAGGCCTTCGAGAACCCGCTGCCCTTCGCCCAGCTGCTGCCGACGATGCTGCGCCTCGACGCCGCGCGCAGCCTGTCGCACTTCTGCGCCAAGTTCTTCGACGAGCCGCACATCTTCCAGTCGATGAGCTTCCACTCGCTCTACATCGGCGGCGATCCGTACCGCGTGCCCGCCGTCTACGCCGCGCTGGCCTATCTGCAGGTGGCCGACGGCGTCTGGTACACGAAGGGCGGCACGTACGCGATCGTGCAGGCGATGGTCCGCGCGATCGAGGGCGCCGGCGGTCGGGTCCGCTGCAGCGCCGACGTCGACGAGATCATCGTGCGCGGCGGCAAGGCGATCGGCGTGCGGCTGGCCGACGGCGAGGTGCTGCCGGCCGAGGTCGTCGTCTCCGATGCCGATCCCGTGCGCACCCGCTCGCGGCTGCTCAAGGGCGCGCCCGACCGCGCGCCGTGGCGCTTCCGCGGCTCGCGCAACGGCATGTCGTGCTTCCTGCTCTACCTCGGCACGGACCGTCAGTGGCCCGAGCTCCTGCACCACACGCTCTTCGTCGGCGACGGCTACCGGAAGTTCATCGACGACGTCACGAACAAGCGGGTGCTGCCCGACTCGCTCTCGCTCTACCTGCACGTGCCGGCGCGCACGGACCCGGCGATGGCGCCCGCCGGCGGCGATTCGCTCGCCGTCCTGCTGCCCGTGCCGAACCTCGCCTCCGGCGACGATTGGAGTGCGATTTCTGACGTGTGGCGCGATAAGGTGCTTGACTACCTCGAACACGACGCGGGGCTGACCGGCCTGCGCGCATCGATCAAGGTGGAGCACCGGATGACGCCGGCCGATTTCGAGCAGCGCTACGACGCAGACGAGGGTACGGCGTTCTCGACCGAGCCCGTGCTGACGCGCTCGGCGTACTTCCGCCAGCCGAACAAGGACCGCACGGTCAATGGTCTGTACCACGTGGGCGCGGGCGCGCATCCGGGTGCCGGCGTGCCGGGCGTGCTGCTCGGGGCCGAGGTCGCAGCGGGGCTGGTGCGCCGCGATCTCGGGATCGCGACGTGAGACTCCCACGCCGCGGCGCTCAGGCAACCGACGGCTACCTGCCCGAGGCGCAGGAGGTGATGCAGAACGTGGCACGCACGTTCTCGCTGGCTGCGCGCCTGCTGCCGGCCACCGTGCGCGATGACGTCGTCTTGCTCTACCTCGTGTTGCGCACCCTCGACGATCTTGTCGATGAGCAGAGCCCCGATGCCGATGCCGCTGTCGCCGCCGTCGAGACGTGGCTCGTCACCGACGAGACCTCGACGCGCGAGACCGTCATCCTCGAGGACCTCACGCGGCGCTACGGCCTGCCGCGCCCGGCGCTGGTCGCCTTCCTCCAGGGCATGCGCGACGATCTCGCCACGCCCGACATCCAGACCGAGGGCGACCTCGACGTCTACTGCTACCGCGTGGCCGGCTGCGTGGGGGAGATGATGGCCTCGATCCTCGGCGTCTGGGACGACGCGGCGTGGAACGCGGCGCGTGCGCTCGGCAGCGCGATGCAGCGCACGAACATCCTGCGCGACGTCGACGAGGACCTCGCCAACGGCCGCGTCTACCTGGCGCGCGACACGCTCGAGCGCTTCGGCATCACCGATCTCGCCACGCAGGACCGCACCGAGCTCTACCGCGACCAGATCGACCGCGCCGACACGCTCTACGACCAGGGATTGGCCGGCGTGCCGATGCTCGTGCACGGTGGACGCTCCGTCGCGGCCGCCGGCGCGATGTACCGCGAGATCCTGCGTCAGATCGAGCGCACCGGCTACGGCGCCAGCCGCGGTCGCTCCGTCGTGTCGCGCCCGCGCAAGGCCGCGATCGTGGCGAGCGCCTTCGTCCGTCCCAAGAGGTGGTCATGAGCGAGCAGGACTTCCCCGGCACCGTCGCCTCCGTGCGGCGCGCCCTCGAGCGCACGTTCGTCGAGGAGGATCCGCGCGATGCGGCGTGGCGCGGGCGCGTCGGCAACGCCCGCATGTCGGTGCGCGTCGATGTCGCGGCGGACCCGGAGGAGCCCGCGCAGGCGATGGTCGTCGCCACGAGCGAGGTCCTGCCCGTGCCGAAGTTCACCGGCCCGCTCGCCGCGGCGGTGCTGCTCGAGCACGACGGCTTCGTGCTCGGTCGCCTGCGCCACAACGGCAGCGCGCTCGTCGCCGAGCAGTCGATCCTCGGCGGGCACACGCTCGCGCAGGAGGAGGTGACCGTCGCGGTCTGGACCGTCGGCTGGCTCTCCGCCAACGAGGGTGCGCGCCTGCACATGCGCGTCGGCGGAATGGATCCCGGCGAGCCGCGCACGCCCGACGTCGATGTCCGGCGCGGCGCCGAGGAGCGCGTGTCGGTCGTGCGCGACCGCGCCGCCCGCTGGCTCGAGGGGCATGGCTTCGTCGACGATCCGGTCTGGGGCCTGCACGGCGAGGCCGGCTCGACGCGCGTGTTCGTCTCCGCGATGCACCACCTGGAGCGCTCCAGCGTGCTCGTCATCGCCGCGCCGGTGCTGATCGACGTGGACCTCACCGACGAGCTCGCCCTCGCGGCCTGCGCGATCGCCGACGAGACCACGGTCGGCCGCTTCG
Source organism: uncultured Bifidobacterium sp. (assembly GCA_964588635.1). Classification (GTDB taxonomy): domain Bacteria; phylum Actinomycetota; class Thermoleophilia; order Gaiellales; family F1-60-MAGs149; genus F1-60-MAGs149. The sequence continues at coordinate 1,188 of CAZPQP010000173.1, read as the reverse complement.
CCTACACCGACGCGCGCCGCGAGCTCTGGTTCGAGCACGCGATCCTCGCCGACGACCTGCAGGAGGTCGAGGTGATGCACGCCGTGCGCGCCGTCGCGGAGACGGCCGACGCGGTCGACGAGCAGCTCGCGACCGCTCACGGCGGCCGCCGCTATCTCGATCTCGCCTAGCGGTTGCCGTCGAGCGTGAGCGTCGCGGGATCGACGTCGGGCGAGACGACGTCGGCCCGCGCGATCGTGCCGTCCTGCTCGGTATCGGTGACGAACCCGCTCGGCGACACGCAGACCATCAGCCTGCTGCCGCTCGGCTCCGTGCCGGTCAGGCAGGAGGCGTCAACCTGGTTGGCGCGGGTCTGCACCTGCAGTCCACCGTCGCTCGCCGCGGCGACCTTCGCGGCGATCTGGCGGGCGGTGTCCTCGCCGACCAGCTGCGCGGCCGTGGCCAGCGCGATCGCGCCCTTGCGGTCGATGTCCTTCTTCGCGCACGTCGGCGTGTCGGCACCCTGCGTGACGCATACCCAGGCGATCGTCGACGTGGTGAGGTTGACGCCGACCCGGGTCGTGCCGCTGTCGCCGGTGACCGCCACGAGCGCCTTGCCTCCGAGGCGCGCCAGCGTCAGCTCGCCCTGCGTGCCGTCGACGATGGTGGCGTAGACCACCCGCCCGTCGGGATGCTGCGCGGCGAGAGCCAGCACGCCGGATGGCGTCTCGGCGGGGAAGATCGCCTGGGCGGAGCCGGCGTCGGCCGGCGCTGCCTCGCTGGTACCGGTCCCGGCGTCGAACGGCGAGATCGTGACGGCGTTCGCACCGGTCGGCGGCGGCGCGGGCTCGATCGATTGCGTCTGCGGCTCCGCCGTGGTGCCGCCGCCACAGGCCGCGAGCATCGCGGCCGCGGCAAGCAGGAGGAGCAGGCGACGGACAGGCACGGCCCCATGGTATCCGCCGTAGCTGCACGCCTTCGCGTTGGTACGCTGATCGCCATGGCCGACGGCGAGCTCTTCCTCGAGGACCTGCAGGACGCGATTCACCGCGCCTTCGAAGAGGGGCGGGAGCCCGTCGCCCTGCTGCTGCACCCGGCGACCGTGATCCACGTCTCGGATCCCGCGCTCGGCCTCGAGCCGCTCGGCGCCTCCGAGATCGACGCGATCGACACCATGCCGATCGAGATCGACCCGCTGCAGGAGGTGGG
>CAZPQP010000172.1:0-4351 GCA_964588635.1 uncultured Bifidobacterium sp. | reverse complement strand
ATCTCGACGAGCAGCTGGTTGAGCGTCTGCTCGCGCTCGTCGTGACCGCCGCCCATGCCGGCGCCGCGATGGCGGCCGACGGCGTCGATCTCGTCGATGAAGATGATGCACGGCGAGTTCTGCTTGGCCTGCTCGAAGAGGTCGCGGACGCGGCTCGCGCCGACGCCGACGAACATCTCGACGAAGTCGGAGCCCGAGATCGAGAAGAACGGCACGCCGGCCTCGCCCGCGACGGCGCGCGCCAGCAGCGTCTTGCCGGTGCCGGGAGGCCCGAACAGCAGCACGCCCTTCGGGATCTTCGCGCCGAGCGACTGGAACTTCTTCGGGTTCTCCAGGAACTCCTTGATCTCCTGGAGCTCCTCGACGGCCTCGTCCGCGCCGGCGACGTCCTTGAACGTGACCTTCGGCGAGTCGACGCTCATGCGCTTGGCCTTGCTCTTGCCGAAGCTCATCACGCGCGAGCCGCCGCCCTGCATCTGGTTCATCAGGAACAGCCAGAGGCCGAGGAACAGCACGAACGGCAGGATGCCGATCAGCATCGAGACCCACGACGAGCCCTCGATCGGCGCGCCCGTGATCGTCAGCTTGTCCTTGTTCGCCTCGTAGACCTCGTCCCACGCCGCATCGCCCGGGATGCCGACGGTGTAGTTCTCCGCCGCCTTGCCATCGACCGGCTTGAGCGTGACCTTGACGTTGTTGGAGCTGACGTTCTGGTCGAGCGCCGTGACGTCGCCGTCCTTCAGGTCGCCGAGCATCGTGGACCACGTCTTCGGCGGCGCCTCGGACGAGTCGTTGCTCAGCAGCAGCCGCTGCGCGAGGAACGCGAGCAGGATGACGACGAGAATCGGGAAAACGGCGTTCTTGAAGATCCGATTCACGGGGCTCCGGCGGGTCGGTGACGCGGGTGCGTCAGTGGACTCACGATAGCAGCGGCTCCGTTTCCCCTTGGGGTGCGGCGTCGCTCGGCGCGGAACGACGGAGAACCACGGCCAGTGCAAAGGCGATGACGAGGGCGGCGAGCGCGAGGGCGACCGCGCCGGTCCAGCCGGCCGCGCTCCACGCGGCGCCCATCGCGAACGGCCCGACCGAGCCGAGCAGGTAGTAGATCGTCAGGTGCAGGCTCATCGCGCTGCCGCGGTCGCGCAGCGTCAGCTGGGGCACGAGCAGCTGCGCGACGCCGACCATGAAGAACAGGCTCCCGGCCATCACCATCATCCCGATGACCGTCAGCAGCAGGACCGGGACGCTGCCGAGGAGCAGACCGGCCACGGCGATCACCGGGAAGGCGGGCAGCACGCGACGCGGACCGAGACGGCCCGCGAGCCGGGTGGCGAGCGGCAGGAGCGCGCCGATCAGCCACACGATGTAGAACGCACCGACCTCCGTGTGGCTCATGCCGAACACGTCGGACTCGAGCCGGTACGCGAGCACGGAGAACAGGCCGACGAAGGCGAAGAACGTCGTGCCGGCGGCGAACGCGTTGAGCAGGATCGGCGTGTTGCGCAGGTGCGCCTTGAGCGCGCGCAGCGGCGAGCGCGCCTTCGGCGGCGGCGGCGCGACGGGCAGCAGGATGCGGATCAGCACCGCGCTGATCAGCACGGGAATGGCGAGCACGGCGAGCGACTCGCGCCAGCCGATGTGCTCCACCAGCACCGCGGGGATCGTCCGGCCGAGGAAGCCGCCGAGCACCAGCGCGGCGGCGTAGACGCCGACCACGGTGGGCACGCGCTTCGCGGGGAACGCCTCGTAGATGTACGCCGTCGCGACCGTCAGCAGCCCCGGCAGCAGCAGCCCCTGGAGGGAGCGCAGCACCAGCAGCTCGACGATGCCGGAGACGAACGCGATCAGCACCGTGGGCACGGCGAGCAGTGCGCACGAGCCGAACATCACCGAGCGCCGGCCGATGCGATCCGACAGCGGCCCCATCAGCCACGCGCCGAGCGCGATGCCGACCACGACAACGGTGATCGTCAGCCCCGTCACCGCCGGGCCGACGGCGAGGCTGCGGCCGATCTCCGGCACGATCGCCTGCGTCGAGTACGGGATCATGAACATCGTCGCCGAGGCGATCGTCAGCGCCAGGATCGCGCCGGCACCGGCTCGAACGGGCGAGGCGGCGGGCGCGTGCGACATGCGGACACGGTACCGCGCCCCTACGATGCCGCCATGGCGGAAGTCGTCCTCTCCGAACCCGGCGCGTTCGGCACGCACGTGCTGATCGTCGGCGACCCCCAGCGGGTCGAGCTGCTCGCCGCCGAGGTCCTCGAGGACGCGCAGCTGATCGGCGACGCGCGCGGCATGCCCGGGTACGTCGGCACGTTCAACGGCCGACGCGTGGGCATCCAGACGCACGGCATCGGCGGGGCGTCGGCGGCACTGGTCGTCGAGGAGCTCGTGCGGGCGGGCGTCACGCGCATCGTGCGCTTCGGCACCTTCGGCTCCCTCTCCCCCGCCTTCCAGCCCGGCGACCTGCTCTGCGCCGCCGCCGCGATCCCGCACGACGGCGCCAGCCGCGCGCTCGTCGGCGGCGAGCCGCACGCGCCACTGGCCGACTTCGAGATCGTCCACGCCGCCGTGCACGACGCCAAGCACCTCGGCGTGCGCATGCGCGTCGGCCTCGTCGCCACGACCGACCTGTACTTCGATCCCGACGACGACCTCGACCGCCGCTGGGCGGCGCGCGGCGCCGTCGGCGTCGACATGGAGACGGCCACGGTGCTCACGCTCGCGCCGCTGCGCGGCATCTCCGCCGGCTCGTTCCTCGTGTGCTCGAACGTCGTCGATGCCCCCGCCACGCAGTGGACGGCCGAGGAGCAGCGCGCCGCCATCCTGACCGCCGCGCCCGTCGCCCTGGGCGCCCTCCTCTCGGAGCCGAAGCCCAAGTGACCCGCCGCGTCGTCCTGATCATCAACCCCGCCTCCGCCAACGGCAAGACGGGGCAGGAGTGGCCGCAGCTGGTCGCCGAGGCGCAGCGCCTGGGTGTGCGCGTCGAGGAGCGGCTGACGGAGGGCCCCGGCCACGCCAGCGAGCTGGCCCGCGAGGCGAGCATGGCGGGTGCGGACGTGGTCGTCGCGGTCGGCGGCGACGGCACGGTGCACGAGGTCGTCAACGGCCTCGTCGGCCCCGGCGGCACGCCGTTCGGCGACGCGGCGCTCGGCGTGATCGCGCGCGGCACCGGTCGCGACTTCATCCGCAGCCACGCCATCCCCACCAAGGCCGCCGACGCGATCCGCGCGATCGCCGAGGGCCCGATCGGCAGGGTCGACGTCGGCGAGCTGATCGCCACCGACGATCCCGAGGGCGGCCGCCGCTTCGCCAACGCCGCCTCGTGCGGCGTGACCGGCGCGATCGCGCTGCGGGCCAATCAGATGTCCAAGCGCCTCGGCGGCACGCCGACGTTCCTGATCGCCGCCTTCCAGGGCTTCCGCGGGTACACCAACACGCCCGTCCACGTGGAGCTCGACGGTCGCCCGATCGACGTCACCGCCTCGGCGATCGTCTGCGCGATCGGCCACTCCCTCGGCGGCGGCATCAAGGTCGCGCACGGCGCGCGCCAGGATGACGGCCTGCTCGACATGGTGCTCGTCGGCGACGTCGGCGCGAAGGACCTCGCGCTCAACATCCACCGGCTCTACACGGGCACGCTCGGCGACCACCCGCAGATCACGCACCTCAAGGGCATCGAGGTGACGGTCACGGGAGCCACGCCGCTGGCGATCGAGGCCGACGGCGAGCTGGCTGGCACGACGCCCGCCACGTTCCGCTGCCTGCCGGGCGCCCTGCGCCTGGTGACCGCGGCGTAGCGGCTACGGCGCGGGAATCGCGGCGCGGATCCGCTCCATGGCCGCCTCGAGCGCGGCCGGGTCGCCGCCACTGCGGCCGAGCTCGATACCGGCCAGGAACGTGGCGATCGGCGCGGCCGGGCGGACCACGCCATGCGCGGCGTCGGCAGCCAGGGAGAGCAGCGCCTCGACGGTCGCCGGGTCGCCCACCCAGGCCAGGCCTTCATCACCCATCGCGGCCACCGCGCGGCCCGCAAATGCCTCGACGTCCTCCATGCCAGCCTCCTGTCGGCGGATTCCCGCCCCCATGCGAAGGGCACCGCAGAGGCGCGCTGCCCGCTATGAGGGTATCGTCCTTCCACCGCGACCCCCGGGAGCACTGCACGTGAGCAACAGCCAGATGCGCGAATCGATCGACGGCGTCCAGGCCGCGCTCGCCGAGCGGTCGTACATCGCCGACCGCGGGCTCGCCACGACGGTGCACCTGCAGCTGGCCCTCGAGAAGCCGCTGCTGCTCGAGGGCGAGGCCGGCGTCGGCAAGACCGAGCTCGCGAAGGTCGTCGCCGACG
>CAZPQP010000171.1:0-4402 GCA_964588635.1 uncultured Bifidobacterium sp. | reverse complement strand
GGTCGGCTACACGGGAACAGCGGTGTCGCTGACCACGGCAACCACCTTCCAGACTCCTAATATCCGGACGAGGCTGAAGACGTCCACCGCGTCGACGCTGCGATCCGCGAAGTTCATGGTGAAGGGCTGTCGCACCACAGCGATATCGCCGATCACCTCTATCGATCCAGCTTCCGGTGTCTCCGAGTACCCCTGCTCCCCCAGGTCGTTGCGCATCTGGGACTCCGCGTAGGCGCGCAGACCCATGACCGAAATCTCTGGATCCTCGGGAAAGACCCGCAGTGCCAGGATCGCCTCGGGAGCGAAGGCGGAGTCGAAGAGGTCCCAGTCAGGCTCCGCACCGGGCTCGAACTCCAAAGCGGCGTAGGCCCGCTCGACCACGGCAGCGATCGCTTCGTCGTCACCCACCGCCCGAACCGATCGTCGTCACCTCGACACCGACCTGCTCAGCGAGCCCCTCGATATCAGCGACCGCTGCCATCGCCTGCGGATTATCGCGGAGATGGGCATCGAAGTGGGCTGCGATGATCCCCTGCCAGGCCACTTTGGCCTTCTCACCGGGCACGAGCACCTCCATCGGCTGCACGCACTGGGCGATGAGCGACCAGTTGCCCGGACCGTCGGGGAAGATCCGCCCCACGCGCTCGGCGAACTCCCCGAGCCAGGCCTGGCCGAGCTCCACGTCATCGACGAAGTGGTTGTGATCGGCACGTGCCATCGCGACCACCTGTTTGCGCGTGGCGGGGACCTCCTTGAGCAGCGTCAACTGGCCGTAGAGCGGCAGGAGGGAGTCGCGGTCGCCGACCAGCATGAGCGTGGCGGGATCGGACTTCCACGGAGCCCGGATCCGAGAGTTGAAGAGGGAGCCGCCGGACATGACCATGCCATCGTCGTTGGCGGGGCACATGGCGGCGATCGCAGCGATTCGGCCATCCGAAGTCGGCGCCACGAGCGAGGAGTAGCCCCCGAAGCTCGCTCCGGTCACGCCCACTCCCCCGTCGTGGACGGGAAGTCGCTCGACCGCGGTAGAGATGAGGAACTCGATGTCGCCGATGCGGGCGACGGCGCTAGCCTCCGCATGGTCGACGAGGTCCTCACGTCGGCCGACGGGCTCGCACGAGGTGAGCAGGGCATCCACGTCGTCCCAGGTGCTCCCGATGACATCGGGTGACACGACGATGTAGCCGCGACTCGCCAGGTGTGTGCCGATGAAGGTCGACTCGCGCCGGAAGCCAGCCCAGCCATGGATGAGCAGCACCAACGGCGCGGGGGCATCCAGATCGCGCATCTGCGCGTCGCGCACGGCCGACTGGGCGCACATCTCGTCAGGAGCGGCGACGCCGTCCGCCGCCCACACGGGCGGAAAAACATCCCACGTGGCGGGATCCAGATCCTGCCCCGCATAGTCGTCCGTCGCGGGGTACCAGATCTCGACGGGGAGCGTGCGATCACGGGCAGAGTCGTGCCACTCCTCGGAGCGCACGCCGACCGGGAATCCCCCGCGCGCAAAGGGGTCGTACGTGGTCATGCGGACACAAACTCATTCCCGGAAGCGCGCCCGAGATCCGCGTACACCGCAGGATCACGCTGCTTAAGCCAGAGTGCCCGCACCACACCCGCCAGCAGGGCGACGAAGACCACACCGACGAGCGCTGCGTTCACGAGAGCACCCCTCGCAGTGAAGATGTCCAGTTGGGTGATGATGAGGTACGTGACGAGCAGGAGTGCGAGGCCCGCGGCCGCCGGAGCCACGATCACTCGCCAGACTGACATGCCGCGGCGATCACGTGCGAAGTAGGCAACGATCGCGGCGGCGGCCAGGCACTCCATCACCGGGATCGCTACCACCGCCGGCGTGGAGCCCAGGACGTAAAGATCCAGGTAGGGATCGGCTCCCGCCAACGCGAAGGCAATCACGACGATGAGCGTGAACGTCGTGTGCGTGATACTGGCGAACATCGGCGAACCGAATCTCGGCGACAGCGTCCCGAACTTCCGTGGAATCGCCTGATCGCGGCCCAGCGCGAAGAGATAGCGCGTGGTCGCATTGTGGAAGGCAAGGATCGAAGCGAACCAACTCGTCACGACGAGGACGCCCAGGAGCGCCACCGCCCACAGACCAAGGAAGCCATCGGCGGCCGTGAAGAACATGCCCACAGGGTCGGTGGCCGCGATCTCGACGGCTCCGGCATTGCCGAATGCCTGGATCACGGCCCAGCTGACGAAGGCGTAAAAGGCCACAAGCACGACGATGGCGCCGTATGTGGCACGCGGGATCGAGCGCTCGGGTGAGCGCACCTCCTCAACGTAGAGCACGGTCGCCTCGAAGCCCGCGAAGGCCGAGATGACTACGGCAAGCAGGACGCCTGGATTGACCCCGAAGACCTCTGCCGGGCTGAATGCCGCGAGCGAAAGGCCCTCGGCTCCGCCGGAGATCACGATGACGGCTCCGATGACGAGAAGAATCGCCACCTCGCACACCATCACGATCCCGAGCACGCGCGCATTGATTTCGACGCGCAGCACCCCGAGCAGTCCCATGAGCAGTGTGGCGATGAGAGCCCACAGCGCCCATGGCGTCTCGATGAGGAAGAACTCGAGGAACACGCTCTGCGCAAGGATTGCGAAGATTCCGACCGCTCCCGTCGCAGCGACGGCGTAGGCCAACGTCGCGACGAACGCGGTGCCCAGACCCATGGCACGACCGAGCCCCTCGGAGACATACACGTAGAGCCCACCTGCGCGACGCACGTGCTTGGCCATGGCGACGTATCCGACGGCGAAGACCAGCAGGATGATCCCGACGACGATGAACATTCCGCTGACGCCGATGCCCCCTCGACCGATGGCCAGGGGGATCGCTCCGACGGCGAAGCCGAGCGGCGCGGCAGCCGCGACGACGAAGAACACGATGTGACGGGCGCCAATAGCATTTCGGCGCAGCTGCGTTACCCCCGAGTCGATCTGTGCGGACATCAGCCTGTCCCTCCCACGAGGTGCCAAAACGCTTTGGCACTGGTGGGCTGAGTGTGTCGGCCCCCTCCAGCGTTGTCAAGGAACTTCGTCAAAGTCGCTACCCTCACCGGGTGGTTGCTCGCGTGACAGTCGCCGATGTCGCCAAGGCGGCAGGAGTCTCCATCACAACCGTCTCCCACTCGCTCAGCGGCAAGGGCAGGGTCGATGCGAGTACCCGCGAGCGCGTGCGTGATGTCGCCGCAGAGCTGGGATACGTGCCGAGCCGCGCGGCGCGCAATCTCGCTCTCGGGCGCTCCGACACCATCGGCCTCCTGCTCCCCCAGCTGCCCACCATGCCACTGGAGGAGCTGCTGGGATTCGACTACTACGGCCGGGTCGCGGTGGCGGCAAGCCAGGCGGCGCTCCATCACGGGCGTGCCCTCCTCGTGCTTCCCGGAGTGCAATCGACGGCCCAGCTCAGGTCGTTCGGTCTCGACGGTCTCATCGTGCTCGATCCAATCCTCGACGACCCCCGACTCGAACTGCTGCGCGGTCTGCCCATGCGCACGGTCCTCATGGGCCAGGACCCCAACGGCGAATTCGGGCCCGCGGTGACCATCGATGCCGCAGGAAGTACCCGCGCCCTGCTCGACCACTGCTGGGAGCGCGGGGCTCGGCGCATCGGCATGATCAGTTCCGACCTTGCCTGGTCGGCGACCGCCGACTCCCGGGACGCCTACGCGACATGGTGCTCGGAGCACAGTCTCGAGCCGAGGTTGGCCATCGCGCCGGCGGCCTCCGCCCAGAGCCGACCCGATCTGTCGAGCGCCGCCAAGCAGACAGCCCTGGACCTGCTTCGCGCGCCAGATCGACCGGATGCACTCATCGGCATGCTCGAGGACTTCGGTCACGGGATCGTGCTCGCTGCGCGCGAGCTCCAACTCGACGTGCCTGGCGATCTGCTCGTCGCACAGGACATCGACGATGCGGTCGCGGCGGCATCCGGCATCACGGCCCTGGACCTCAATGTGCGCACGCAACTCGATACCGCCCTGGCCATGCTCATCGCTGATGAGCCGCTCCCAGCCGACGAGGTGCGCCTGGTCTCCGCGACGCTGGTGCCGCGCGAGTCCACCCGCGGTCTGGCCCGCTAACTACCCATGCTTGCCGCGTGAAGGAAAAGCAGCCGTGAGGCGTGCTCACGCTCGCCATGGTGGAGAAGTGGGAGCGCTTCTCCTTCTATGGCATGGTCGCCCTCCTCGTCCCCTACCTCACTCGGCGGGAGGTGCGCCGCGGCAAGTCGGATGAGGTTTTCCTCGCTGCGATCCAGAAGCACGTCAATGTCTTCGGTGGGTAGTGGGGAACCCAGGATCACCGAGGCAAAGCCACCAACGACGACATAGTCCACGCATTCCTCATTGAGGACGCGACAAATTGCGACGGGATC
>CAZPQP010000170.1:0-4403 GCA_964588635.1 uncultured Bifidobacterium sp. | reverse complement strand
GTCCCGTCGTCAGTCGATCGCGCTCAGCGCCGTGCCGACCGCCTCGACGGCGAACTGCAGCTCGTCCTCGCTGATCGTCAGCGGCGGCGCGAGCGCGATGCCGGTCCACAGGCCGCGGCTCGTCAGGCCCGCTGCGCGCGCCTCGCGAAACAGCGCGCCGGCGAGCTCGGGGCGCTCGGCGAGGACGTCGGGGGCGAGCTCGATCGCGGCCATGAAGCCGACGCCGCCGCGCACCTCGCCGACGAGCGGGTGCTCCTCGAGCGGCGCGAGGGCCCCGTGGAACCACGCCTCCTGCTCGCGGGCGCGGTGCACGAGCCCGTCGGCCGCCAGGAGATCGAGGTTGGCGAGCGCGGCCGCGCAGCAGACGGGATGCCCGCTGTAGGTCGGGCCGTGCATGAAGCCGGCGTCGCCCGACCAGAACGGCGCGGCGATGGATGGCGCGGCGATCACGCCGCCGAGCGGCAGATACCCGCTGGTCACGCCCTTGGCGAACGCGATCAGGTCGGGCTGGATGCCGAAGCGCTCGACCGCGAGCCACTCGCCGAGCCGGCCGAAGCCCGAGATCACGATGTCGGCGATCGTCACGATGCCGTGGCGACGGCACAGGTCCTGCACGCCTTCGAGGTACCCGGGCGCCGGTGGGTACACGCCGCCGGAGCCGATCACGGGCTCGAAGACGAACGCCGCCACCCGGTCGGCCCCGACGCGGTCGATGGTCGCCGCCAGCTCCTCGAGCGAGTCGTGGGCGACCTCGACGGTGTCCTCGACGAGCGGCCCGAACTCGTCGCGGTACGGCATGCCGAGGATGCTCGTGCCGATCCCGTGCGTGCCGTGGTACCCGTGCGTGCGGTGCACGACGATCCGGCGCTCGGGGCGTCCGGCGTTGTGGTGGTGCAGGCGCGCGAGCTTCACCGCGGTGTCGATCGAGTCGCCGCCGCCGCTGGTCAGGAAGACCTTCGAGCCTGCCTGCGGCGCGAGCGACGCCAGCCGGTCGGCCAGGGCCAGCGCGGGCTCGTTGGCGAAGTCGCCCATGAGGTGAAAGGCCTCGAGCGCGCCGAGCTGGGCGTCGATCGCGGCACGGATCTCGGGACGCCCGTGGCCGACGTTGCAGTACCAGAGGCTCGCCGAGCCGTCGAGGTAGCGACGGCCGTCCGCATCCCACACCCAGCAGCCCTCGCCGCGCGTGATCACGAACTCGCGGCCCGTCACTGCGGACATGACGGCGAACGGATGCCAGAGGGTGGAATCGGTCATGGCGGGGTCAGGTGCTTCGCTGGCTGCGGGCGCTGCGGCACGCATCGACGAAGCCGCGGCCGATCTGCGCCGCGATGGCCGTGTGCAGCTCGTCGAGCTCGTCGGCCTGCTCGCGCAACCGGATGGGATCCACGCCCGCCTCGCGGAAGAAGACGGCGGTCTCCGGTAGGATGCCGTCCTCGAAGTCGTACTCGATGCCGCGGGCCACGGAGTGGAGGCCCTCCCGCGTCATCTCGGGATGCAGCTGCAGCGCCCAGCTGCGGTCGCCGATGCGCATGGCCTGGCAGCAGGCGTCGCTCTCGATCAGCACGGTGGCGCCCTCGACCGGGCGGAAGGCGAAGGCGTGCGCGTGGAAGCTCTCGTACTCGGCGGGGATGCCCGTGAAGAGCGGGTCGTCCTGCGCGGCGGCCGTGGTGCGGACGGGGTGGATGCCGAGCTCGGGCGCGGAGCGGTAGATCTCGGCGCCGGCCGACTGCGCGAGCAGCTGGCCGCCGAGGCACACGCCCAGGACGGGGAGGTCGAGCGATCGCGCCTCGACGATCGCGGCGCGCGCATCGTGGATCGCCGGCTCGTCGTCGACCGGGTCGCCGAGTCCGGGCAGCACGAGCAGCCCATCGAAGCCGGCGACGCTCGGGATCGGCCCGTAGGCCATCGCGATCGTCAACTGCGCTCCGGCGTCCTCCAGCGCCAGGCCGATGCGCCCGGCGTGCTTGTCGTCGTCGTTCTGGACGACGAGGATGCGCACGGGATCGCTCATGGCGGGGATGCTAGCCGCCGCCGTACAGCGAGATCGGCAGGTCGAGCTCGGTGTCGTCGGCACCCGAGCCGAGCGCGGCGAGCTCGGCCTCCATGGCCGCGACGCGCTCGCGGGCGCCGGGCGCGGCGGCGAACAGCGCCTCCTCGACCTCGGTGGACGTGCCGAGCGTCGAGAGCTCCTGCCGCAGCGAGCGCGGGAAGTGGCCGCGCTTGAGGTACCAGCCGTGGAACTTGCGGAGGAAGTGCGTGGCGCGCTGGTCGCCCAGCTCGCGCACGGTCTCGCGGATGAAGCGCACGAGCTCGGCGACGACCTCGTCGTTGTCCGGCTGCACGTCCTCGTCGCGGATCATCGACTCGAGCAGCCACGGGTTGCCCTGCGCGCCGCGGCCGATCATGACGGCCGCGCAGCCGGTGGTCTCGAGGATCGCGTGGGCGCGCTCGCGCGAGGTGATGTCGCCCGAGGCCATCACCGGCACGTCGACGAGCGAGACCAGCTCGGCCGTGAGCGCGTGGTCGGCGTGGCCGGTGTACATCTGCTTGGCGCTGCGCGGGTGGAGCGTCAGCGCCTGCGCGCCGACCGAGGCGAACAGGGGTCCGGCGATCGCGAAGTCGCGCGAGTCGTTCTGCTCGCCGCGCCGCATCTTGACCGTCACGGGCACGGCGACGGCGTTGACGACCGCTTCGACGACACGCGCGGCGTTCGCGGCGCCGTCGGACAGCATCGTCGCGCCGGCGCCCGTCTTGGTCACCTTGCGGACGGGGCAGCCCATGTTGATGTCGATGATGTCGGCGCCGGCGTCCACGCACATCCGTGCGGCGTCGGCCATCAGCTGCGGATCGGCGCCGAAGATCTGCACGGCCAGCGGCTTCTCGTCCGGCGCGATGCGCAGGTAGCTCTGCGTGCGCGCGTTGGCATGGCCGAGCCCGCAGGCGGAGACCATCTCGGAGCAGACGAGCCCGGCTCCGTGCCGGCGGCCCTGGCGGCGGAAGGCCTGGACGGAGACGCCGGCCATCGGCGCGAGCACGATCCGGCTGGGGATCTCCACGTCGCCGATCATCCAGGTGTCGGTCAGGCTGCGCACGTCGATCGCCATGCCTGCAGGGTATCGGACGCCCGCAATCGGCCGCCCCTGTACCATGCGGCCTGTTCGACGCCATGTCGGCGTCGTGAACGAGATCTGCCGGAGGCAACGTGGCCAAGGAAGTCGTCCTCACCGCCGAGGGGTATCGCGAGCTCAAGGAGCGCCTCGACTACCTCACCACCGAGCGTCGCCGCGAGATCGCGGAGGCCATCAAGGAGGCCCGCGAGTTCGGCGACCTCTCGGAGAACGCCGAGTACGACGCCGCCAAGAACGAGCAGGCGGTGCTCGAGGACGAGATCGCCGAGCTCGAGGAGCAGCTGCGCGACGCCACCATCGTCGAGAAGGGCGACCAGCCTCGCGGCGAGGTCGCGATCGGCACGACGGTCACCCTCAAGGGCCCCCGCAACAGCGAGCGCAAGTTCAAGCTGGTCGGCTCGGCCGAGGCCGATCCGGACCAGAACCGCTACTCGAACGAGTCGCCGATCGGCCGCGCGGTCCTGGGCGGCAAGAAGGGCGACAAGGTCGAGGTCGCCACGCCCAAGGGCATCGTCAAGTACGAGATCACCGCGATCTCGCGCGCCTAGGCCCGACGGATGGACTTCGCGTCCCTGCCGCATCGGTTCGGCGATCGCGATCAGATCGGTGCGCTGCGCACCGCCGAGGACGCGCTCGAGCCCGAGCAGGCGGGCGAGCGCACGTGGCGCATCAGCGGCCGCGTGCTCGGTCGGCGCGGCCAGGGCGGCGTCACGTTCATCGATCTCGAGGACGTCTCCGGACGCGTGCAGCTGCTCGTCGAGCTCGATCGGCTCGGCGAGGAGGCGTACGAGGTCGTCCGCACCGTCTCGATCGGCGACCTCGTCGGGGTGCAGGGCACCGCGTTCCGCACCCGCCGTGGTGAGCTGAGCCTGCAGGTGGCGGAGTGGACGTTCCTCGCACCGTGCCGGCTGCCGTTCCCCGATCGCCATCACGGCCTGCAGGACGTCGAGGTCCGGCACCGCCAGCGCTACCTCGACCTGATGACCGACGCGGAGGCGCGCGAGCGCTTCATCGCACGCGCCCGCATGATCGCGAGCATCCGCCGCTCGCTCGATGACGCCGGCTTCGTCGAGGTCGAGACGCCCGTGCTCCAGCCGCTCTACGGCGGCGCCGCCGCCCGGCCGTTCGTCACGCACCACAACACGCTGGATCGCGACCTGTACCTGCGCGTCGCCACGGAGCTGTACCTCAAGCGCCTCGTGGTGGGCGGTCTCGAGAAGGTCTACGAGCTCGGCAAGGACTTCCGCAACGAGGGCGTCTCGCACAAGCACAACC
>CAZPQP010000169.1:0-4434 GCA_964588635.1 uncultured Bifidobacterium sp. | reverse complement strand
TCGTCCTCGGCGATGAACTCGAGCGCCTGCTCGAGCGAGAGGTGGCGCGGCGGCGTCAGGCGCACGAGCTCCTCGGCGGAGGCGGCGCGCATGTTCGTCAGCTTCTTCTCGCGCGTCGGATTGATCTCCATGTCGTCGCTGCGCGCGTTGAGGCCGATGATCATGCCGTTGTAGACGTCGATGCCCGGCTCGATGAACAGCTCGCCGCGCTCCTGGAGCGTCATCAGCGCGTGCTCGGTGGCGACGCCCTGGCGGTCGGCGATCAGCGAGCCGTTCTGGCGCGAGCGGATCTCGCCGTGCCACGGCTCGAAGCCCTCGAGGACGTGGTGGAGCTGTCCGGTGCCACGGGTCTCGGTCAGGAACTCGGTGCGGAAGCCGATCAGGCCGCGCGCCGGGACGATCTCCTCGATGCGGACCCAGCCGGCGCCGTGGTTGACCATCTGCTCCATGCGGCCCTTGCGGATGCCGAGCATCTGGATGACGACGCCGGAGTACTCCTCGGGCACGTCGATCGCGAGGCGCTCCATCGGCTCGTGGCGCTGGCCGTCGATCATGCGCGTGACGACCTGCGGCTTGCCGACGGTCAGCTCGAAGCCCTCGCGGCGCATCGTCTCGACGAGCACGGCCAGCTGCAGCTCGCCGCGGCCCTGGACCTCCCAGGCGTCCGGACGATCGGTGGCCGAGACGCGCAGCGACACGTTGCCGATGAGCTCCTGCTCGAGGCGCTGCTTGACCATCGTGGCGGTGAGCTTCTTGCCGCTCTTGCCGACGAGCGGCGACGTGTTGATGCCGATCGTCATCGAGAGGCTCGGCTCGTCGACGGCGATCACCGGCAGCGGGCGCGCATCCTCGACGGCGGCGATGGTCTCGCCGATCGTCACCTCGGGGATGCCGGCGATCGCGACGATGTCGCCCGGGCCGGCCTCGTCCGCCGGCAGGCGCTCGAGCTCCTCGGTGATGTACAGCTCCGTCAGCTTCACGTTCTCGACGGTGCCGTCGGCGCGGCACCAGGCGACGGTCTCGCCCTTGCGCATCGTGCCGTGGTGGATGCGGCAGAGCGCGAGGCGGCCCATGTACGGCGACGCGTCGAGGTTGGTGACGAGGGCCTGGAGCGGATGCGCCGGGTCGTGCTCGGGCGCGGGCACGTGCTTGAGGATGGTCTCGAACAGCGGCTCGAGGTTGTCGTGCAGCTGGTCGGGGCCGTCGTTCGAGGCGTGGCCGGCGCGCGCGTTCGTGTAGACGATCGGGAAGTCGATCTGCTCCTCGGTGGCGTCCAGGTCGAGGAACAGCGCGTACGTCTCGTCGAGGACCTCGGCGATGCGTGCGTCAGGACGGTCCACCTTGTTGATCACGAGGATCACGGGCAGGTGCGCCTCGAGCGCCTTGCGCAGCACGAAGCGCGTCTGCGGCAGCGGTCCCTCGCTGGAGTCGACGAGCAGGACCACCGCATCGACCATGGTCAGGCCGCGCTCGACCTCGCCGCCGAAGTCCGCGTGGCCCGGCGTGTCGATGATGTTGATCTTCGTGTCGCCGTACCGGATCGCCGTGTTCTTGGCGAGGATGGTGATGCCCTTCTCGCGCTCGAGATCGTTGGAGTCCATGACGCGCTCGGCGACGTCCTGGTTGGCGCGGAAGGCACCCGACTGCCACAGCATGGCGTCGACGAGCGTCGTCTTGCCGTGATCGACGTGCGCGACGATCGCGATGTTCCGGATCGAGTCGCGGCGTTCCACTGGGGACGCAGTCTACGTCGGCTCGGGGCTCGACACCGCCGGTCCGTCGCCGCGGTTGGGCAGCCGGCGCACGATCACGAGGATCAGGACGGCGACGATCACGCTCAGGATCGCCGTGAAGGTCCAGACGGCCGAGTCGCCCGCCCGCTCGCGCACCTGCAGCCCGGCCAGCGGCCCGAGCGCGAACGCCATCGCGCCGCTTGCCGAGAACGCACCGAGGTAGGCACCGCGCATCGACGGCGGCGACATGCGCTCGGCCACCGCCTGCCCGGTCGGCACCCACAGCATCTCGCCGATCACGAACACGAGGATCAGCAGGATCACGACGGGGATCGCGGAGGAGAGGTCGAGCAGGAGGAACGGGAGGCCCATCAGCAGCGTCGCGATCGCCAGCCGGTAGGCCGCACCGCCCTTGCGTGACGACCAGCGGGTGATGCGCAGCTGGAACAGGACGACCAGCAGCGGGTTGATGCCGGCGATCACACCCCAGGCGGCGGGGCTGTAGCCGTGGGACTGCGTCAGCGAGACGGGCAGCAGCGTCTCGTACATCGCGTACACGACGTACTGGAGGACGCTCATCAGCCAGAAGGCGCCGAAGCGGAGGTCGGAGAACAGCACGCGCAGGGAGCTGCGCTCGTGCTCGTGCTCCGGCGGCGAGTACCCGCCGCGAGCGGGGAGGTACCGGATGCCGAGCAGCGTCGCCGCCGCACCGAGGAGGGCTGCGGTGGCGAACAGCGCGCTCCAGTCGGCGATGGCGAGCGCGATCGCGCCGATCGAGGGTCCGAGCACACCGCCGAGATTGCCCGTCAGGCGCACGGCGGCGAACGAGCGCTCGCGGGCCTCGGGCGGCACCAGATCCGCCACGAGCGCCGTGTCCGCGCCATGGCCGATCGAGGCGACGGCGGAGACGACGACGAACGCGCCGAGTCCGAGCAACGTGCGATCCCCGGCGGCGAGCGCGACCAGGGCGACGAGCACGGTCGCCGACCAGCCGACCACGATCACCGGCTTGCGGCCGACGCGGTCGGAGAGCGCACCGCCGAAGGCGCCGGCCACGGCACCGGCCAGAGCGGACAGCAGGAAGGCGATGCCCAGCTGGGTGTCGGTCGCGTCGAGGCGCTCCTTGCCCCAGATCGCCACGTAGACGAAGAAGTTCGAGAAGGCGATCGAGCCCAGCGCATCGACGATCAGCAGAGGTACCAGAGGACGGGGGATGTCGTCGAGGCCGATGAGGCGTGCGCCTCGGCCGAGCAGCGAACGCGGCGATTGCACCGGGGCATCGTCTCATGCCGGTCGTTTCCGGATCGTCACCATGCGGCCTGCTGCGTGCGGCACGATTAGCGCGTGCGCCGTCTCCTCCTGCTCGCCGGGGTTCTGCTGCTCGCCCTGCCCGTCGCGGCGCATGCGGGTCCGCGCGCGGTCGAGGACCCGTCGGCACAGCCCGACGTCGAGCCGGTCACGATCCGCCGCGAGCTCGGGGCGGCCGTGCTGCTGCGCTCGTGGTACGTCTCGTGGAACGGGCGTGTGCGTCCGTTGCTGATCGCCTACCCGCGGACGGCGTCGGCAGTGGGTGCACCGCTGCTCGTCACCAATCACCCGGCGGGGATGAGCATGATCTGCACCGATGAGGTCGCGCTCGCCGCCGTGCGCGCCGGCTACGCGCTCGCCTGCCTGTCCGGGCAGGGCGTGGTGACGCGCGCCTTCTCCTACGGATCGGCCGGGCAGATCGCGGATCTCGCACGTGCACCCCAGCTGGTGGCGGTGCGCATCCCGGACATCCGGCTCGATCCGAACCGGCAGTACCTCGCCGGCTCGTCCATGGGCGGGACGGAGGCATTGCTCGTCGCGCTGCGCTACCCCTCCGCCTATGACGGCGTGGCGTCGCTCGACCCGGTCACCGACCTCGCCCGGCGCCACGGCTCGCTGCCCCTCAGCCGCCGTCCGCTGCTCGAGGCGGAGTGCGGCGGCACGCCGGCGCTGCGTCCCGAGTGCTACGCCGTGCGCAGTCCGATCGAGGTGCTGCCGCACGCGCAGGCGCTGCCCGAACGGCTGCTCGTCTGGTACTCGGATCGCGATCCCGTCTCGGGCGAGCCGCTGCAGGTGCCGGCGTTCGTCGCTGCGCTGCGGGCGCGAGGCCTGCCGGGCGAGGTGGACGTGCGCGTCGGGGAGTGGGGGCACGGCGCCCTGTGGGATCGCACCGGGTACCGGCGGGCGTGGCTGCAGGCGCTCGGGCTGCCGGCCCGCGGTGCGCGCTGACGCACCTGCGTCCGCTTGCGGACCCTTGACGCGAAGCGCCACCGCGCCGACGCTTCGGGCGATCCCACGAGAGGAGCGGAGCGATGTGCGGTGATCTGAAGCTGGTGTTCGAGTCGATGCAGACCGTCGAGGGACGGCAGGTGTCGAAGAGCCCATGGGGCAAGGACGATCAGATCGGTCGCCTCAACTGGATGAACCCGGCCGGGCAGGCCGAGCTGCTGGCGCGTCTGGACGGTACGAGGGTGTTCGACCTCTCGGTGGACTACTTCAAGGGCATGCCGTCGTGGATCGCCGCGGGCGACCCGGTCTACGACATCTGGATGACGCACACGCCGGACGGCGCGGTCATCGACGGCCTGGCCGGCGTCGACCCCAAGCTCCTCGAGACGTACTCCTACGCGGGCGACGCGATCCAGATGTACACCCACTGCGGCACGCACCTCGA
>CAZPQP010000168.1:1952-4468 GCA_964588635.1 uncultured Bifidobacterium sp. | reverse complement strand
CACGATCGTCGCGATCAACAAGGACAAGAACGCGCCGATCTTCGACTACGCCGACTTCGGCATCATCGGCGACGTCACGACCGTCGTCCCGAAGCTGACCGAGCTGATCAAGGCGCGTAGCTAGACGACGGGAAGGCCTTGAGGTGGCTCGGTGGGGTGACGTCTTCAGGGGAGCCGTGCTGCGCACGTCTCGCTGAAGAGTGACCCTTGCATTGCCGGGCGCCTGCGGCGTCGGCAATGTTCGGCAACGACCGATTCACCTCGAGGTGATCCCGTCGCCTGGGTTGATCAACCGCGCCAGCAGCGGCGGCGACTGCCGAGGATCTTGGAACCAGGCGACGCGATGACCTTGAGGTGGCTCGGTCTTTTCAGACCGAGCCACCTCAAGGCCTTCGCGTCGTCGGCCGCGGCAGCAGCAGCGAGATCGCCCCGGCCGCCAGCACCATCACCGCCGACGCCCACAGGCACGCCTCGAGTCCCTGCCACTGGTACAGCAGGCCGGACAGGATCGTGCCGGCGAGACGGCCGCCCGCGTTGGCCATGTAGTAGAAGCCGACGTTCATCGCCACCTTGTCGCCGTCGGCGTAGTGCAGGATCAGGAACGAGTGCACGGCCGAGTTGAGGGCGAAGACGACGCCGAACACGATCAGGCCCACGACGAGGACGGTGGCGGGGTCGACGTCGGCGGCGAGCGCCACCGCGATGCCGGCGGGCAGCACGGCGAGCACGAACGCGAGCCAGGTCGCGGTGAGGCCGGTCGGCTCGCGGGAGCCCGAGCGTCGCAGCAGCTGCGGCGCGAAGGCCTGGACGATCCCGTAGCCGATCACCCAGATCGCCATGAAGCCGCCGACCTCCCAGAAGCTCCAGCCGAGCACGCTGCGCAGGAAGACCGGCAGGCCGACCACGAACCACACGTCGCGCGAGGCGAACAGGAAGATGCGCGCGGCCGCGAGCAGGTTGACGGCGCGGTTGTTCGAGAACATGTGGTGGAAGCGCGCCTTGGCGTCGGGGCGTCCCAGCTGGCCGTGGATCGCCACCAGGACGAGCAGCAGCGCCGCGCCGACGAGCACCGCGAGGATGCCGAGCGCGGGCTGGAAGCCCACGACGGTGAGCAGCAGGCCGCCGACGAAGAAGCCGACGCCCTTGAGCGCGTTCTTCGAGCCCGTCAGGATCGCGACCCATTTGAAGAGCGCGTCCGAGGAGCCCTCGGGCACGACCAGCTTGACGGCGCTCTTCGAGCTCATCTTCGTGAGGTCCTTGGCGACGCCGCTGACGGCCTGCGACGCCATCACGTACGGCACGACGAGCCAGGGATCGGGCGCGAGCGCGAGCATGAGCAGGGCACCGAGCTGGAGCGCGAGGCCGGCGATGAGCGTCGATTTGAGGCCGAAGCGCGCCGCCAGCCAGCCGCCGAACAGGTTCGTGACGATGCCGAAGGCCTCGTAGAACACGAACAGCGTGGCGACCTCGAGCGGGCTGTAGCCGAGGTCGTAGAAGTAGAAGAGGACGAGGATCCGGATCGCGCCGTCCGTGATCGTGTCCGCCCAGTAGGCGGCCGTCACCAGCGCGTAGTTGCGCAGATCCCCGGCGCGGGCGGCGGCGCTCATCGTGTCGATCCTACCCGGGCAGGTGGAGCCCGACGAGGCGCGCGAGCTCGACGTAGCGATTGGCGTAGCCCCACTCATTGTCGTACCACGCGAGGACCTTCACCTGCGTGCCGCCGACGACCAGCGTCGACGGGGCATCGACGATCGACGAGCGCGGATCGTCCTTGTAGTCCACGGAGACCAGCGGCCGCTCCTCGTAGCCGAGCACGTGGCCGAGCGGGCCCTCGCTGGCCGTGCGCAGCAGCGCGTTGACCTCCTCGACCGTCGTCTCCCGCGCGACCTCGAAGACGCAGTCGGTCAGCGAGGCGTTGAGCAGCGGCACGCGCACCGCGAGGCCGTTCAGCTTGCCCTGCAGCTCCGGGAAGATCAGCCCGATCGCCGTGGCGGAGCCCGTTGTGGTGGGGATCAGCGACAGGCCCGCCGCACGCGCGCGCCGCAGATCCTTGTGCGGCGCATCGACGATCGTCTGCGTGTTGGTCAGGTCGTGCAGCGTGGTGATCAGGCCGTGGCGGATCCCAAGGCCCTCGTGCAGGACCTTGACGACGGGGGCGAGGCAGTTGGTGGTGCACGACGCCGCGGTCACGATGTCGTGCGTGGCGGGGTCGTAGCGGTCGTCGTTGACGCCCATCACGACGTTGAGCGCCGCCGGGTCCTTGACGGGCGCGGCGACGACGACCTTGCGCGCGCCATTGTCGAAGTGGGGCTGCAGCGTGTCGAGGGTCCGGAAGCGCCCCGTCGCCTCGAGTACGAGATCGATGCCCATGTCGCCCCACGGGATGGCGGCGGGGTCGGCCTCGCTGGAGGTGGAGACCAGCGTGCCGTCGATCGAGATGGCGTCGCCCTCGGCGGCCACGGCATGCGGCCAGCGCCCGTGCACCGAGTCGAACTCGAGCAGGTGCGCGCAGGTCG
>CAZPQP010000168.1:0-1852 GCA_964588635.1 uncultured Bifidobacterium sp. | reverse complement strand
GCATGCGGCCAGCGCCCGTGCACCGAGTCGAACTCGAGCAGGTGCGCGCAGGTCGTGGCGTCACCGCCCGACTCGTTGACGTGCACGAACTCGAGCTCGGGCCACTCCCAGGCGGCGCGCAGCGCGAGCCGTCCCATGCGGCCGAAGCCGTTGATGCCGATGCGTATGGGAGCAGCCATGGCGGGATCCTATGGCCACGCCCGCGGTGGATGGGCATTGGGGTGGTGAAGACGCCGCGCTAGGCCTGGCGGCCGAGCGCCTCTTCGAGGCGGATCAGCTTGAGCGCGATCTCGATCATCAGCCAGTCGTCGCCCTTGATGCTGATGCCGGTCAGCTCCTCGATGCGGCGCAGGCGCTGGCGCAGCGTGTTCGGGTGCACGTAGAGGGCCTGCGCGGTGGCGGAGATGTTGCCGCGCTGGCGGAGGAACTCCTCGAGCGTGCGGGTCAGCTGGGCCTGGCGCTGGCGGTCGTACTCGCCGAGCTTGCGCAGGGCATCGCGTTGGCGATCGCGGACGTCGCCGTCGAGCGGCACCCGCAGCAGGTACTTGTAGGGGCCGAGGCCGTCGTAGGGCACGACGGCGGGCGCATCGACGATCACCGGCGCGGCGAGCGCGGCCTGGCGCGCCTCCTGGAGGCCCGTCGCGAGCGCGGCGGCGCCGAGGCAGGGACTGGAGACGCCCACGACGAGCGGCAGCCGGTTGGCACCCTCGCCGAGCGCCTTCTCCAGCCGGCGCAGGGCATCGCTCTCGTCGCTGCCGAGGGCCGGGACGAGCGCCACGGCCTCCTCGTCGCGCTGGTCCACGAGCACGCCGGGCAGCGCCCGCACGAGGCTGGCACGGAAGCGCTCCAGCGCCGTCGCGCGCTCCTCGTCGCCGGCGTCGCGCCAGCCGATCGCCACGAGCGCGAGCTTGGGCTGGGTGAAGTCGCAGCCGAGGCGGCGGGCGCGGGACGAGAGGCCGTCGGCGAAGCGACCAGCGGCGAGGTCGGCGAAGAAGTCCTTGATCAGGTTGCGCTCCTCGAGGCCCTCGATCAGGCGGATCTTCTTGATGCCGACGGCGATCTGCGAGGCGATCGAGGCGGCGAGGTCGCGGTCGTCGGGCGAGAAGCTGCGTCCGTCGGCCGCGTGCACGACGAGGGCGCCGAGCACCTCGCCGTCGGCGAGCATCGGCACGAGCAGCGCGCCCGGCTCCGACGAGGCGCCCCAGAGTGCCGTGCCAAGCGTCGCCTGGACGGCGCTGGTGCTGCCGGTGCGCCGCGACTCGGCGAGCTCGCCCACGGTGACGGCCGACGGCGCGTCGCCGACCTCGGGTGCGGAGGCGTGACGCTGCAGACGATCGCCGCGGTCGAGCAGATAGATGTGCGCGCTCTCGGCCTGGAGCAGCGGCAGCGTGCGGGTGACGGCGACAGGGAGCAGGTCGTCGAGCGTGGCGGCCGTCGAGACGACGTTCGACAGCGCCGACAGGCCCTCGAGCTCGCGGACGCGGCGGCGGGCGGCCTCGTACAGGCGTGCGTTGACGATCGCGGAGGCGACGAGGGAGGCCGAGTGGATCACGAAGGCCGCGTCCTCCTCGGTGAAGACGCGCGGCGCCTCGGCGTGCAGGGCGATCACGCCGATCAGCTCGCTGTCGGGGGCGATCAGCGGCACGGACACGATCGACTGGTACTTCTCCTCCTCGAACTCGGGGAAGTACTTGACGCGCGGGTCCTGCAGCGCGTTCTCGGCGATGAAGACGGGCTCGCGGTGCTTCGCGACCCAGCCGGCGAGGCCCTCGCCGCGCTGCATCCGCACCGAGCCGATCTGGTCGCGATAGGTGTCGTCGGAGACGGACTGGAGCACCAGATCCTCGTCGGG
>CAZPQP010000167.1:0-4488 GCA_964588635.1 uncultured Bifidobacterium sp. | reverse complement strand
CCCGTGATGGGCCGACAGGGAATCGAACCCTGACCGAGAGATTAAAAGTCTCCTGCTCGACCTTCGAGCTACCGGCCCGCCCGGAGTCTACGACGGGCGCGGCGCGTCAGTCGTCGTAGACGCCGATGCGCGGCTCGCGCAGCCGGACGATCGGGATCAGGGCGAGCAGCAGCAGGGCGGTGAGCGCGAGCCCGACGGCGGGGAAGCCGAAGCGGTCGAGGACGACGCCGGCGGAGATCACCGCCGTGGCGCCGCAGAGCGACACGATCTGGTCGTTCGATGCCGTCAGCCGACCGCGCTCCTGCGGCGTGGTGATGTCGGCGAGGATCGTCGTCCCCGCGACCCACGAGGCGCACCAGCCGAGGCCGAGCAGGAAGAAGAACGGGAGGATCAGCCACGAGTCGCCGAGCAGCGACGTGCCGGTGGCGCCGATGCCCGTCACGAGCACGCCGGCGATGACGGTGCGGCGTCGGCCGAAGCGATCGGTGAGCCGCCCCAGCGGTGCGGCCAGCCCGAACATGCCGAGGAAGTGCGCGGAGATGAACAGCCCGACGATCGCCGGCCCCATGCCGTTCTCGTCGAGCACGACGGCGGTCACGCCCATCACGCCGACCATCGCCGCCTGGATCAGCGCCGCTGCGGTGATGGCGGCACGGGCTGGACGGAGGGCCAGCAGTTCGCGACGGGTGCGCGGCGTGCCGTGCTCCGGCTCGGGGGCGGCGCCGGGGAAGTACGCGTCGAGGTTACGGGCGACGTCGCGGGGATCCACCGCGATTCCGCGCACCAGCGCGAGCGCGATGATCGCGGTCAGCGGCACGAGCAGCCACGGTGCGGCGGCCTCCTTGACGCTGAGCGCGGCGGCGATCAGGACGAGGCCCGAGCCCAGCAGCGGCCCGATGATGCTGCCGATCGCGCCCGCCGAGACCACGAGGCCGACGCCGTGCGCCCGCTGCTCCGGCGGGTAGAGGTCGGCCGCCGCGGCGCGGTGCATCATCGCCGGGCCCTGCCCGAACCCGAAGACGATCGTCCCGGCGACCAGCAGGATGTAGGACGAGGTGAGGATCGCGAGCGCGCAGATGATGGCGCCGAGCGTGAGCAGCGCCAGACCGGCGGTGAGCACCGGCAGGCGGCCGTGACGATCGCTCACGCGCCCCGCGACGAACAGCGCGGTGACGCTCGACAGCATCGCCACGCCGACGCTCGTGCCGGCCATGCTCGCGTGGTGCGAGAGCTCGGCCGTGGCGACGGCGCCGACGCTCGCGTTGAGCGGGATGGCGGCGCTGGTCGCGGCCTGCCCGCACGCCAGGCGCAGCGTCCACTGCGAGATCCGCCGGGGAACCCGCTGCTCGGTCACGGCGCCGCTCAATTCAGCGACGGATCGTCCGGCTGGAGCGAGAACAGCGCGAGCTGGCCGCCATGGCGGCGCAGCGCCTGCTTCCACAGCTCCTCGGGGCGCTCGGTGAAGCAGTCGTCGATGTGCGCGGGGATCACGACCCACGCCTCCTCGTCCAGCTCGCTCTCCAGCTGTCCGGCGCCCCAGCCGGCATAGCCCGCGAACACCCGTGCGCGGATCACCGTGGCGGGATCGAGCGTCTCGTCGGCATCGGCGGGCAGGAAGCCGACCGTGCCGAACGCGATCGCGGCGGAGCGGTTGCCATCGACGAAGTCGCCGAGCGCCATCACGGCCTCGGGCTGGACGGGGCCGCCCTGGTGCACGGGCTCGTCCGCGCCGACGAAGCCGCTCAGCATGGGCACGGCGTCGGCGACGGTGACGCCGAGCGGGCGGTTGAGCACGAGGCCCATGGCGCCCTGCTCGTCGTGCTCGGCGATCAGCACGACGGAGCCCGCGAAGTTCGGATCGCCGAGCGTCGGCGTGGCGATCAGCAGCCGACCTTGCAGCGAGCCCTCCATGCGGGGCAGCATACGCCGAATCTCAGAGCGTGCCGCGCTCGATCGCCTGGGCGACCGTTGCGGCGCGAGCGCGGATGGCGGTCTGCTCCTCGACGTCGAAGCGCTCCCAGCCCCGGGCCGCCTGCGCGGTGCGCGGGTTCCGCGCGAGGCGCGCGTGGT
Source organism: uncultured Bifidobacterium sp. (assembly GCA_964588635.1). Taxonomy (GTDB): domain Bacteria; phylum Actinomycetota; class Thermoleophilia; order Gaiellales; family F1-60-MAGs149; genus F1-60-MAGs149. The sequence goes on along the minus strand of CAZPQP010000167.1, from coordinate 2,418 downwards.
GGCGCGCGGTGAAGTCCCAGTAGAGCGTGGTGAACGGGCAGGCGTCGTCGCCGGTGCGCTGGCGCGGGTCGAAGCGGCAGCCGGCGCAGTGGCCGGTCATGCGCTTGAGGTACGCGCCGCCCGCTGCGTACGGCTTCGTCGCCATCAGCCCGCCGTCGGCGTGGAGCGCCATGCCGGTCACGTTCGCCTGCATCACCCAGTCGTAGCCGTCGGCGAAGCGCTCGCGGAACCAGGCGTTCGCCGCCTGCGGCTCCGTGCCGAGCAGCAGCATCAGGTTGCCGAGGACCATCAGGCGGTCGATGTGGTGCGTCCACGCGTAGCGCTCCACGACGTCGGCGACGTGCTGCACGCAGGCCAGCTCGGTGCGGGCCGCGCCGGTCAGCGCCGGCGGCACGGGGCCGTGCGCCTCGAGCTCGTTGCGCCCGGCGTAGGACGGCATCTCGCGCCAGTAGATGCCGTTGACGTACTCGCGCCAGCCCAGGACCTGCCGGATGAAGCCCTCGGCCGAGGCGAGCGGCACGCGCCCGTCGCGCCAGGCGGCCTCGGCGGCGTGGATGCACGTCAGCGGGTCGAGCAGGCCGATGTTGAGCATGGGCGCGATCGTGGCGTGGCGCAGCCACGGATCGTCGGGGTCGCTGACGTCCTCGTACGGGCCGAAGCCGGCGAGCCGGTGCTCGACGAAGTCGGCGAGCCAGCGCTCGCTCTCGGCCCGGGTCGTGGGCAGCCAGAAGTCCTCGGCGCGGCCGGGCAGGCCGGGCAGCAGGCGGTCGATGTCGGCCTGGACGGCCGTGAGCACCGGGTCATTCAGGTCGATGACCGGGGGCGGGGTGGGGCGCTCGCGCTCCCCGCTGCGCTTCCACGCGGCGAACGTCTCGCGGTTGTCGGGGTCGTACGACCACTGCCCGCCCGCCGGTTGGTCGCCGTCCATCAGCACGTCGTGGGTGCGGCGCATCCACGCGTAGAACTCCTGCATGCGCAGGCGCTTGCGGGTGCCCGCCCAATCGGCGAACGCCGCGCGGCTGCAGAGGAACTGGGTGTCGTCCACTGCCGTCACGGGGACGCCCGCCGCGGCGGCGACGGCCGGCAGCGCGGCCTGCGCCTGCCAGCCGCACGGCGCCATCGTGAGGACCTCGTCGGCACCATGGCTGCGGACGGCCTCGGCGACGGCGTCGGCGAACCCGAGCCCGCGCTCGAGGCGGCACTCCTCGACCTGCCAGCCATCGTCGCGCAGTTCCTCGGCGAAGCGCCGCAACGCGGTGAGCACGAGCGCGACCTTGTGACGGTGCAGGTGCCCGCGGCCGATGTGCGGGAGCGACTCGACCAGCAGCACCCGATCGGTCGCGCGGTCGGCGGTGGCGAGGGCGCCGTTCGCCGGCGTCAGCTGCGTGCCCTGGATCCAGACGAGCCGCGTCATGCGACGGGCTCGGCGACCTGCTCGTCGGGGCACCACCACGTCGTGCGCCCTCCGATCGTCGCGCGCTCCAGCGCGCAGCCGCAGCGCGGGCACTGCGCTCCGCGGCGAGCGCGGGCGAAGCGGCCGCGGCCTGAGCCGCCCTTCGGCTTGAGCGCCTCGCGCATGGCGAACCGCAGCGAGGAGCGCAGCTGATCGAGCTCGGCCGGCGACAGCGAGCCGGCCGGCCGGCGCGGATCGATCTGGGCATCGAACAGCGCCTCGTCGGCGAGCAGGTTGCCGACGCCCGCGAGGGCGGCCTGATCCAGCAGGCGCGCCTTGATCGGCGCACGTCCGGTGCCGACGCGCTCGCGGAAGGCCTTCGGCGTGATCGTCAGCGCATCGGGGCCGAGATGGTCGATGCCGGCGCCGAGGTGCGCGCGCGAGAGGCGCCGCTTGTCGCGCAACGCGACGCGCGATTCGTCCTCGAACACCAGCGCGACGCGGTCCCAGCCGCGCGGGGCGACCTCCGGCGCGGCGCGGATCGAGCCGCCCATGCCGAGGTGCAGCCCGAGCTCGTGGCCGTTGTCGGTCTCGAGCCAGAGGAACTTGCCGTGGCGGCACGCCGCCGTGACGATCGAGCCGCGCAGCGCCTCGTCGAGCTCGCCCGGCTGATGCGGGCGGCAGACCCACGTGTCGGAGTCCTCGACGGCGGCGATCCGCAGGCCCACGCACAGCCGCTCGAGCGTGCGACGGGCCTTCTCGGCTTCGGGCAGTTCCGGCATGTCCGGTCTTTCGCGCGACGCGCCGCAGCGGCGCGAGGCATGGCACCCTTTCGGGCATGGCCGACGTCATCGTCATCGGAGCGGGGCTCGCGGGCCTCAACTGCGCCGCGCTGCTGCGCGAGCACGGCATCGACGTGGAGGTGGTGGAGGCCTCCGACGGCGTCGGCGGGCGCGTCCGCACGGACCACGTCGACGGCTTCCTGCTCGACCGCGGCTTCCAGGTGCTGTTCGACGGCTACCCGG
>CAZPQP010000166.1:0-4516 GCA_964588635.1 uncultured Bifidobacterium sp. | reverse complement strand
TTTGGATCCGGATCCAAATTGGTCGATTTCGTGCACGTTTGGATCCGGATCCAGATTGGTCGACTTCGGGACAGTTCGGATCCAGGTCCTGCCCGTCCCGCTAGGCTGCCCGCATGCGCGTGATGATCATGGCGGCCGGCCTCGGTACGCGACTGCGGCCGCTGACGGAGCACCTGCCCAAGCCCGTCGCGCCCGTCGGCAATCGGCCCTGCGTCGACTACCTGCTGCGCCGCATCGCCGACGCCGGCTGCACCGGCGCGATCATGAACCTGCACTACCACCCGCAGACGATCATCGACACGATCGGCGACGGCTCGGAGTACGGCATCCCCGTCGAGTACTCGATCGAGGAGGAGCTGCTCGGCACCGCCGGCGGCACCCGGAAGTGCCGCGCGTTCCTGACCGCCGAGGACGACGTCTTCCTCGTGACGAGCGGCGACGGCCTCCACACGATCGACCTCGCCGCGCTCGCCGCCGCGCACCGCGCCTCGGGTGCGCTCGCGACGATCACCGTCAAGCGCGTCGAGGACATCACGGGCTTCGGCGTGGTCGTGACGGATGACGACGGCCGCGTCACGTCGTTCCAGGAGAAGCCCGCACCCGAGGATGCGCTCAGCGACCTCGTCAACGTCGGCGTCTACTGCTTCAACGCCGCGATCTTCGACGAGATCCCCGCCGAGGGGCAGAGCGACTTTGGCTCCGAGATCCTGCCCCGCCTCGTCGCCGCCGGCGCGGACGTCCGCGCCTGGGTGACCGACGCGTTCTGGAGCGACATCGGCTCGCTCGAGGAGCTCCTCGCGACGAACCTCGCCATCGCCGCCGGCGCCGTCGACGTGGACCCCGACGGCGACCTGATCATGGACAGCGACTGCGGGCTGCCGAACGTCTCGCCCGATTCCGTCATCACCGGGCCCGTGCTGATCGGCGAGGGCGCCGAGGTGCACTCGGGCGCGACGATCATCGGCCCGGCCGTGATCGGCCAGCGCGCCGTGATCGAGCAGGGCGCGGTCGTCGAGCAGGCGCTCGTGCTGCCCGAGGCCGAGATCCATGCGGATTCGCCGGCCAGCGGCATCCTCGGCGACGTCGAGAACCTCGACGCCGTCTGGCAGCGCTAGCCGCTACGCCAGCGCCTCGGAGAGCGCGACGATCGCGCGCATCGTCTCGTTCCACTGGTCGACCGGGTACGCGACCGGGTAGGCCGAGAAGCGCGCCACCACGACGTTGGTGCGGTGGTCGACGAAGCAGTGCTGCCCGTAGATGCCCGAGCCGGTGTACGTGACGCCACGCTCGATCACCCAGAAGGCGTTGCGGTACATGCTCCACCCCGCGCGCTCGGCGTTCGTCATCGTCGGGCTCTCGGCGTAGTTGCGCACCGCCTCGTCATCACCGTCGCGGGTGTCCGCGACCCAGTCGGCGGGGATGATGCCCTGGCCGTCGCGCTGGTACGCGAGGGCGAAGCGCGCGAGATCGCGGGTCGCGCAGGAGAACCCGCCGTCCACCACGGCATCGCCGACGACGTCGAGCATCATGTCGGCCTCGAACTCCATGCCGAGCGGCACCCAGAGCTGTTCCATCAGCGCGTCGACGTAGCGCTGACCGGTGACGTTCTCGACGATCCTCGCCGCGATGTTCGTGAGCACCGAGCGGTAGTCGAAGTTCGTGCCGTGCTCGCGCGTCTTGGGGTACGTGCGGAAGTGCCCGTACATGCCCAGCGGCTCCGCACCGCCGAGCCGGCGATAGCTGGTCTGGCGCTCGTAGTCGATCAGCGGATTCGAGGCACTGGGATCCTCGTAGAGGTCGTAGTCCTCGACGAACTCCGTGCCGGCGGTCATGTCGATCACATGGCGCACGTTCGCGCCGTCGAGGCTCGTGCCGACGAACTCGGGTGCGAGGTCCGTCACGAGCTGGTCCATGCGGACGAGTCCCTTGCCGACCTGGATGCCGAGCATCGCGCCGACGAACGACTTCGTGACGCTCATGCAGAGGTGCGGCGTGCGCTCCGTCATGCCGTTGGCGTACCGCTCGTAGACGATCACGCCGTCCTTGAGGACCACGAGCCCCTCGCCGTTGGAGGCGGCGAACTGCTGCTCCACGGTGATCCTCGATCCGTCGGCCGCCTCCACCTCGACGCCGCCGAGGTCCCGCAGCTCGACGGGGAGCTCCTGCACCACGCCGGAGTCGTTCGCAACGCGCGCCGTGGGCGCGAACTCGCGCACGCGCTGGAACGCGCGACTGGGATACGGATCGTCGAGCCAGTTGTCGGTCGTGGTCGTGCGGAAGCGGTCCATGTGCGGAGCCTAGCCGCCCGATCCGCGTCGTGGCGGTCAGCCGACCTGACGCAGCGTGACGATCGCCGACGGCACGGCCGGCGTCGCGGGCGGACCGGTCTGCGCCGGCAGCGCGATGACGGACGCGGTGCTGTCGGAGGAGTAGACCATCAGGCGCACGCACTCGCCCGCCGCCAGCCCGAAGAAGAAGTTCCACGCGGCGACGGTGCGCTGGTTGGCCGTCAGTGCGAGCTCCGTGTCGCTCCAGGCGACGTTGGCGTAGGCACCGCCATCCGTCCCGATCTGCGGCCAGATGTCGATGTAGTCGGTGCCGGAGCCGGACTTCGTGACCTGCAGGGAGAACTGGTAGTTGTAGACGCCGGCGGCCGTCACGCAGACGGCATCGTCGGCCGTGCTGCGCACGACGCCCTCGTTCCAGGCGTCGGAGACGGTGAGCGCGATCGGCGCCGGGTTCACGTTGCCGCCGGTGTTGTTGAGCGTCTGCGTCACCGTGCTCGAGAACGACGCGAAGGCGCGGTTGGCGAGCGGGCCGGGCGGTCCCTGCGGACCGGTCGCACCGGTGGAACCGGTGGGACCCGTCGCGCCCGTGGGACCTGGTGGACCCATTGCGCCGGTGGCCCCCTGCGGACCCGTTGGCCCGATCTCGCCGACGGGCCCCTGCGAACCCGTGGGGCCGGCGGGTCCGACAGGACCCGCCGGCCCGGTCTTCCCCTGCACCCCCTGCGGTCCGCGTGCGCCCAGCAGGCCGTTCCACGTCGACCAGCCGATGTCCCACCGCTGGATCGTCCCGTTGCGGATCTTCTGACTCGTGACGTTCTCGTTGCGGATCTTGCCCGCGGTGATCGCGCCGGCCTTGATCTTCATCGGTCCGACCGCCCCGTCCTGAAGCTGCTCGGTGCCCACGCTCGCCTTCGGCAGCTGCGTGACGGCGTAGCTCGTGCCGCCCAGGGTGACGAGCAGTGCGATGACGGCGATGACGGTCGCCGGATGAAAGAGGCTGCGCATGACGGTGCCAGCATGGTGACGCCGCGTCGCGGTGGCGATTCCGCACTCCCTCCGCGTCGTGCTGCGGCGTCTCCGCAGACAGGGAATGCGCACGACATGCAGTACCGTTATAGAAGCTATGAGCACTCCTTACCGCACCGTCGATCCGTATCTCGTCACGCACGTGATCGACTCGCGCGGTCCCCGCACCAATCAGGCGATCGTCGGCATCGGTGCGCTGATCGCGTTCCTGCTGCAGCAGGAGTGGCTCGTCGTGCTGCTCGCCCTGCAGCTGATCGTCGGCCTCACGCTCGGTCGCCGCTTCTGCCTGCCCTGCCGGCTCTGGTTCGACGTGCTCCAGCCGCGCCTGGGCGAGGGTCGGATCGAGGACGCGCGCCTGCCGCGCTTCGCCAACATCATCGGCGCCGTCTTCCTGACCGTCTCCTCCGTCCTGCTGTACGCCGGGTACTCCACCGTCGGCTGGGCGCTCGCGTTGATCGTCGCCGCGCTCGCCCTGCTCGCGGCCACCACCGGGCTCTGCGTGGGCTGCGAGATGTACATGCTGCTCGCGCGCATCCGCGGGGTCACCGTGGATCGCCACCCCGCGGTCTGATGGATCGCCTGCTGATCGTCATCGCGCTGCTCGTTCTCGTCGGCGCGGCCGTGGGCTACCGCAAGCTGCGTGGCGCGCCGCAGACGTCGCTGCCCGCACGGGTCGATCCCGTCCAGCTCGGCCTCGACGACCGCCACGGCGCCACCGCCGTCGTGGCGTTCTCCGGACCGCTCTGCCATGCGTGCCAGCAGTGGGGCAGCGAGCTCCAGTCCGCGGGCATCCCCTACCGCAAGATCGACGTGCTGCACGAGGCGGGTCTCGCCCGCGCCTACGGCGTCACGCACACGCCCGTGGTCCTGGTGGTCGATCGCGCCGACGGCCGCGTGCTCGCCGGGTACGACGACGCACCGAACGCGACCAGCGTCGAGCACGTGCGCGACCTCGTCGCCGTCTGACAGCGGACGCCGACGTTTCACACGTGTCCGACGGGCTCCGTACCCTCCGCACGTGACTGGTCGAGAGCCGCATTCGCCTGCGCAGGACGACCTTGCGCGGGTCTTCGTGGATCTCGAGCGCCTGCTCGACCGCATCCGCCGCGGCGAGCTGGTCGCCACCGAGCTGGAGCAGGCGCGTCTGCGCCTCGCGCTCGATGCGCTGCGCGACCTGCGGCAGCTCCAGCCGAAGGCCGCCT
>CAZPQP010000165.1:0-4516 GCA_964588635.1 uncultured Bifidobacterium sp. | reverse complement strand
ACCGCGTCCAGACCGGCGACGGCTACGCGGCGCACATCGCCGGCGCGATCGGCGTGTCCACGGATGCGCAGGCCGACTGGTGGGGCGAGCGCGGGCTCGGCACCGTCCCGCACGGCCTGATCGCCGCGTACAACGGCGACACCGTGGCGGCGGCCGAGGCCTTCGCGCGCTGCTCCGATCCGGGCCAGAACCTCGTCGTGCTCGTCGACTTCGACAACGACTGCCCCGGCACCGCGGTGCGCGTCGCCGACGCGCTGGGCGACCGCCTCTGGGGCGTCCGGCTCGACACCTCGGGGACGATGGTCGACAGCTCGTTGTGGGACATGATGGGGCGCTTCGATCCGCGCGGCGTCAACCCGCAGCTGGTCTGGAACGTCCGCCACGCGCTCGACAAGGCGGGCTTCGAGCACGTCCGCATCGTGGTGTCCGGCGGCTTCACCGCCACCAAGATCCGCGAGTTCGAGTCGGCCGGCGTGCCGGTCGACTCCTACGGCGTCGGGTCGGCGCTGATCCGCGGCTCGTGCGACTTCACGGCCGATGTCGTGATGGTCGATGGCAAGCCCGGGGGCAAGGTCGGACGCGAGCCGCTGCCGAACCCGCGCCTCGAGCGCGTGGTCTAGGCGCAGCCTCCGATACGCTTCCGCCTCGTGCAGGGCGCCATCGGCATTCACCACATCGGCATCGCCGTCGCGGACCTCGACGCCGCGGCCGAGCGCTGGGCGCTGCTGATCGGCGCCGTCGTCGATCACGGGCAGGACTCGGAGGAGCTCGGCACGCGTGCGCTGGCGATCCGCACGCCGCAGGGTCCGATGATCGAGCTCGTCGCGCCGTACAGCGAGGACACGCCCGTCGGCCGCTTCATCGCGAAGCGCGGCGAGGGCATGCACCACGTGGCGTACGAGGTCGGCGACATCGAGGCCGAGGTCGCCCGCCTGGTCGCCGAGGGCGTCGAGCTGATCGATGAGCGGCCGCGCGCCGGCCTCTTCGGTCTGCAGGTCGCCTTCATCCATCCCGAGGCCGTGCAGGGGGTCCTGCTCGAGCTCGTCCAACCCGGAGGTTCGCACTGATGGCAGAGAACACGCGTGTCGAGATCGGCTTCGTCGGCGGTGGTGCCGCCAGCGCCTCGCTGGACGATGCGGCGACGAAGAAGCTGTTGAAGGCGGTCGAGAAGGGCGACGAGGATCTCGTCGAGCTGCCCGGCGACAGCGGCACGCTGCACGTGCGCGCCGGCCAGGTCGCCTGGGTGCGCGTGCACTCGAAGGACTCGCGCGTCGGCTTCTAGCCCGCTCGCCGGGGCGGTTGGCGCCGCCGACGACCTGCTGCTGTCCGCGGCGGCGCAGCTGCGCCATCCGGACCGCGACCAGCTGATCGCGGCCTTTTCGAAGCTCGGCAACTCCGGCGTCGGCTGGGTCGCGCTCGGCGGCCTCGTCGCGCTCGCGCGTCGCGATCCGCGGCCCGCTGCGGCTGTCGCGGTGGCGGTCTGGGGCACGCTCGCCGTCAACTACGGCGTCAAGCAGCTCGTCGATCGCGAGCGCCCGCAGCACGAGGACGCGCCGCAGCTGATCGACGCGCCGTCCTCGTCCTCGTTCCCGTCGTCGCATGCCGCCATGGCGGCCGCCGGATCGCTCGTGCTCGGCCAGGCCGTGCCCGCCGCCCGGCTGCCGCTCAAGGTCGCGGCGCTGGCGATGGCCGGCAGTCGCGTCTACCTCGGCGTGCACCACCCGAGCGACGTGGTCGCGGGCTACGCGCTGGGTGCCGTGACGGGACGCGTGTCGCGGGCGCTCCTGCCTGCGCGTCGGCGCAGGTAGCACCCGCCCCCGGATATCGTCCGGGCATGGCGAGCCTCGAGATCGGGATCATCGGTCTGCCGAACTGCGGCAAGACCACCATCTTCAACGCGCTGACCGGCGCGGGCGTGGTGGTGCAGCCCTACGCGGCGACGGAGGTGAGCGTCAACACGGGCATCGCGCAGGTCCCCGATGACCGGATGGCGCCGCTGGCGACCGTCGAGGACTCGCAGAAGCTGGTGCCGCCGACGGTCCAGCTCGTCGACGTCGCCGGCCTGCAGCGCGGGGGCGGTCGCGATGGCGGTCTGTCCGGCGAGTTCCTGCAGGCGCTGCGCGCCGCGGATGCGCTGATCCACGTCGTGCGCACGTTCCAGGACGATGCCGTCTTCCATGTCGACGGTCGCATCGACCCGGCGGAGGACGCCGAGGGCGTCGATCTGGAGCTCCTGTTCGCCGACGGCATGCTGATCTCCAAGCGGCTCGAGCGTCTGCAGCGCGCGGTGCAGGTGGGGCAGAAGGATGCGAAGGCGGAGGCCGAGCTGCTGGCCGAGCTCGCCGCGCATCTCGATGCCGGCGGCACGGCGCGCACCTTCGCCAAGCGCGGCGACCTGCCCGCCGAGGTGCAGCTCGAGCTGCTCACGCTGAAGCCGATGATGTACGTGGCCAACACCTCCGAGTCCGGCGACCCCGACGGCGTTGCCGCCCTCAAGGCGTACGCGGGCGACGCGGAGGTCGTGGCCGTGGCCGGTCGTTTCGAGGCCGAGCTCGCCGAGATCGACGATCCGGAGGAGCGGGCGATGTTCCTCGCCGAGATCGGCCAGGAGGAGCCGAGCGCACCGCGCGTCGCGGCGGCCGCCTTCCGCATGCTCGACCTGATCACGTTCTTCACCGCCGGCCCGAAGGATGTCTGGGCGTGGACGATCCGCAAGGGCTCGAACGCCGTCGAGGCGGGCGGCAAGATCCACACCGACATCGCCCGCGGCTTCATCCGCGCCGAGGTGATCAACTGGCAGGACCTCGTCGACGCGGGCTCGCGCGCCGAGGCCACGAAGCTCGGCAAGCTGCGCGTCGAGGGCAAGGACTACATCGTCCAGGATGGCGATGTCCTGAACGTGCGCTTCAACGTCTAGGCGCTACGCTCCCGCCCAAGGAAGAGCCACCGTTCGGAAGGAGCAGGCGATGAACGCCGAGGAGACGATGCGCGCGCTGGCCGCGGCCTGGGAGACGGGCGATCCGGATGCGATCGCCGACTGCTACGCACCCGATGGCGTGTACGAGGGGCCGCTCTTCCCGAGCTTTCCCGTCGGCCCCGAGGCGGTGCGCGCGGCGTGCGCCGAGGCCTTCGCCGAGATCACCGACGTGGAGGTGCCGCTGCGCAACGTCGCCATGACCGGCGACGTCTGCCTGGCCGAGGGCTCGTTCCGCTGCACCGACCTCGAGGGCAACCGCACCGACTTCGAGCTCGTGATGGTGCTCGTTCTCAACAAGGACGGGCTGATCACGCGTTTCACCGAGTACTTCGATACGGCCAAGCTGGCCTGACCCATGGGCGATCGCCTGCCGGATACGATCGAGGTGCTGGTGGTCGGTGGGGGCCAGGCCGGCATCGCGATGAGCGAGCACCTCGGCACGCGGGGCATCCCGCACCTCGTGCTCGAGCGCGACCGCGTCGCGGAGCGCTGGCGCTCGGGTCGGTGGGACTCGCTGGTCGCCAACGGGCCCGTCTGGCACGACCGCTTCCCCGGGCTCGCCTTCGACGACGTCGATCAGGACGTGTTCGCGGGCAAGGAGCGCGTCGCCGACTACTTCGTGGAGTACGCGGAGCGGATCGGAGCCCCGATCCACACGGGCGTGGAGGTGACGTCGGTGCGACGCCACGGCGACCGTCGCGGATTCCGCGTCGAGACGACGGCAGGAGCGATCGATGCCGATTTCGTGGTCGCCGCGACCGGCCCCTTCCAGGTGCCGGTGATCCCGCCGCTCGTGCCGGCTGACGCACCGGTGGCGCAGCTCCACTCCAGCGACTACCGGAATCCCGAGCAACTCCCCGACGGCGGCGTGCTCGTGGTGGGCGGCGGGGCCTCGGGCGTGCAGATCGCCGACGAGCTGCGTCGCGCGGGACGCGACGTGCACATGGCGATCGGGCCGCACACGCGCCCGCCGCGCCGGTACCGCGACCGCGACTTCGTCTGGTGGCTCGGCGTGCTGGGGCTCTGGGACCTGCAGACGCCCCCGGCCGGCGCCGAGCACGTGACCATCGCCTTCAGCGGCGCCTACGGTGGGCGCACCATCGACTACCGCGACCTCGCCGCCGAGGGCATGGTGCTGCACGGTCGCGCGGCGTCCTATGCGGATGGCGTGATGCGCTTCGAGGACGACCTCGCCGATCACATCGCCGCGGGCGACGCGTACTACCTCGAGCTGCTCGACCTCGCCGACGCCTACGTCGCGCGCAACGGCCTCGACCTGCCCGAGGAGCCGGAGGCGCGCATCCTCGGACCGCTGCCCGACTGCGTCACGGCGCCGATCCTCGAGCTCGACCTCGCGGCGGCGGGCATCACGTCGATCATCTGGGCGACGGGGTTCCGCACCGACTACCAGTGGCTGCAGGTCGACGCCTTCGACGAGCAGGATCGGCCGGCGCACCGCCGCGGGGTCTCGACGGAGCCCGGCGTGTACTTCCTCGGCCTGCCGTGGCTCTCGCGTCGCGGCTCGAGCTTCATCTGGGG
>CAZPQP010000164.1:0-4516 GCA_964588635.1 uncultured Bifidobacterium sp. | reverse complement strand
GGTGAAGCCGTACTTGAGGCAGTGCGCACCGCCGGCGTTCTCGGCGAGGTTGCCGCCGATCGTGCACACCTGCTGGCTCGACGGATCGGGCGCGTAGTAGAGCCCGTGCGGGCCGGCCACCTCGCTGACGCGCAGGTTGGTGACGCCCGGCTGCACGCGGGCCCGCTGGTTCGGCACGTCGATGTCGAGGACCTCGCGCAGGCGCGACAGGCCGATCACGACGCCCTCGGCGCTCGGCATCGCGCCGCCCGACAGGCCCGAGCCCGCGCCGCGCGCGACGAAGGGCACGCCGCGCTCGTGGCACAGGCGCACGACGGCGGCCACCTCCTCGGTCGAACCCGGCAGCACCACCGCACCCGGCACCTCGCGCTGGTTCTTCAGCCCGTCGCACTCGTAGACGCGCAGCTGCGCGCTATCGGTGACGACCCAGTCGGGGCCGACGATGTCACGTGCCCGCGCGGCGATCTCGAGCACGGGCGATGGTGCGACCGCTGCCATGACCGGCAGGGTACCGGCTCAGCGCTGGTTGAGCCCGAGCGCGTCGCGCACGAGGCGCTCCTGCTCGATCTTGTGATCCGGCGGATAGCCCTCGGACGGGCTGGCGCGCCACGGCCGGCCGGCGTAGCGGAGGCGGATGCTCGGCGCGGCCATCTCGAGGCGATGGCGGATCGAACGCCACGCGCCCATGTTGGCCGGCTCCTCCTGCACCCACACCAGCTCCTCGACGCTCGGATAGCCGGCGAGCGTGCGCGCCAGCGTCTCGGTCGGGAACGGGTAGAGCTGCTCGAGCCGCACGATCGCCGTGCCGTCCTCCGGCGTGTACTCGGGGTGGCGCTTGAGGTCGTAGTAGACCTTGCCGCTGCAGACGATCACGCGCGAGATGTCGTCGCGGAAGTCGGCCACGGCCGTGTCGTCGATGATCTTGATGAACGATCCGTGCGTGAGGTCCTCGATGTTCGAGGACGCGTCCTTCAGGCGCAGCAGCGACTTCGGCGTCATCACGATCAGCGGGCGGCGCTCCGGGGCGAGCGCCTGGCGGCGCAGCATGTGGAAGCACTGCGCGGCGGTCGTGGGGTAGACGATCGTGCAGTTGTCCTCCGCGGCCAGCTTGAGGAAGCGCTCGAGGCGCGCGGACGAGTGCTCGGGGCCGCTGCCCTCGTAGGCGTGGGGGAGCAGCAGCGTGAGGCGCGACTCGTCGCCCCACTTGGTGCGTCCGCTCATGATGAACTGGTCGACGATCACCTGGGCGACGTTGACGAAGTCGCCGAACTGCGCCTCCCACAGCACGAGCGAGTCGGGGCGCGTGGTGGAGTAGCCGTACTCGAAGCCGAGGCACGCGGTCTCCGTGAGCGGCGCGTTCCGCACCTCGAAGCCGGCGCGGGCGCCGCTGATGTGCTCGAGCGGCGCGTACTCCTCGCCCGTGTCGGCGTCGTGCAGCACGGCGTGGCGGTGCGCGAACGTGCCGCGCTCGGCGTCCTGGCCGGTCAGGCGGATCGGCGTGCCCTCCTCGAGGAGCGTCGCGTAGGCGAGCGCCTCGGCGTGGCCCCACTCGATGCCGCCGTCGGGACCGAGCGCCTCGCGACGGCGCTCGAGCACGGCCTTCAGCTTGTCGTTGACGTGGAAGCCCTCGGGCACCGTCAGCAGCTCGTCGGTGAGGCGGACGAGCTGCGCGGCCGCGACGCCGGTCTCGATGTTCGTGCGCGACGGCGACGAGAACGTCGGCATGGGCTCGTCGACGGTGATGTGGCGGATCTCGTCGTGCGCCTGCTTCAGCTTGGCGCTGACGCGCTCGCGCATCTCCTCGACCTCATCGACCGTCATGACGCCCTCGGCCACCAGCTTGTCCGCATAGATCGCGGCGACACGCGGGTGCGCATCGATCGCCTTGTACATCAGCGGCTGCGTGTAGCTGGGCTCGTCGCCCTCGTTGTGGCCCCAGCGGCGATAGCCGATCAGGTCGATCAGGATGTCCTTGCCGAAGCGCGTGCGGTACGCCATCGCCAGGCGCACGGCGGCGCGGCAGGCATCGACGTCGTCGGCGTTGACGTGGATGATCGGCACGTCGTAGCCCTTGGCGATGTCGGAGCAGTGGCGCGTGGAGCGGCCGTCGCCCGGATCGGTCGTGAAGCCCACCTGGTTGTCCGCGATGATGTGGAGCGAGCCGCCGACGGTGTAGCCCGGCAGCCCCTGCAGGTTGAGCGTCTCCGCCACGACGCCCTGGCCGGGGAAGGCCGCATCACCGTGGATCTGGATCGCCAGAGCGCGCTTCGGATCCTGCTCCGTGCTCGACGGCTTCTGCCAGTCCGTCTGCAGGGCCCGGGTGCGCCCGACGACGACGGGGTTGATGAACTCGAGGTGCGACGGATTCGGCATCAGCGCCAGACGGACCTCGCGCGTGACGCCGGGCTCGATCTCGAGCTGGCGCACGCCGTTCGCTCCGTAGTGGTACTTGACGTCGCCCGTGCCGCCCGCCGGCATGAGCGTCTCGACGTGCGAGTCGGTCTCGCCCTCGAACTCGGCGAGGATCTGCGTGTAGGGCAGGCGGAGCACATGGGCCTGCACGTTGAGGCGGCCGCGGTGCGCCATGCCGAGCGCGACGTCCTCGATGCCCTCGCGGGCCGCGAGCAGGACGGCCTCGTCGAGCATGAGGATCATCGTGTCGAGACCCTCGATGGAGAACTGCTTGGCGCCGAGGAACGTGCGCTTGAGGAACGACTCGAGCCCCTCGACGCGCAGCAGGCGGACCAGCTGGCGGCGCTTCTCCTCGGGCGTGCCCTCGATCCAGAAGGCGCGCGATTCGATCGCCTCGCGGAGCCACGCGCGCTCGCGGTGGGAGCGGATGTGCTCGATCTCGTAGGCGATCGAGCCGCAGTAGATCTCGGCGAGGTGATCGAGGACGGCCTTGAGTGTTTCGCCCTCGACGAACGTGCGCAGCGGCGCTGCCGGGACGGACTCGAGCGCGTGCTCGTCGAGTTCGAGGAACGACGGGTCGAGCGCCGGATCGCCGGGCGGCTCGGAGCCGAGCGGATCGAGCTTCGCGGCGAGGTGGCCATGCGTGCGGTACGACTTGACCATCGACATGCCGGCGCTCATGTAGGTGAGCAGCTCCTCGGGCGTGACGTCCTTCGGCAGCGGGCCGATCGCCTCGGGTCCCTCGACGTGCGGGCGCCACGTCCCTGTCGTCTCCGCGGAGGTCTCGCTGCGCTGGTTCGTGGTCTTCTCGGGCGTTGCCGACATGTGTGTGACACCCCGTCAGAGCCGTGATTTCGGCTGGGACGACGCGTGACCGCAGGGTAGCGCGACCTGTCCCCTCACGTGCGCGCGAGGTGACGGGTAGGCGGAAAGCCGTGCTACCGTCCGCGGCGCTGATGGGCAAGCGACTGATCATCTGCGAGAAGGCGAGCGTCCAGCGGGACGTCGTCGGCGCGCTGCCGGGCACGTTCAAGAAGAACGGCGACCTGTTCGAGAGCGACGACTTCGTCGTGGGCGCGGCCTCCGGGCACCTCGTGGAGCAGCTCGAGCCCGACGAGTACGACGCGAAGTACAAGCGCTGGAAGTTCGAGGATCTGCCGATCATCCCGGAGACGCCGCAGTACGAGGCGCGCGGAGATCGCGCCGTCAAGCAGCTCGCCGTGCTGCATCGCGCGATGAAGCGCAAGGACGTCGACGTCATCGTCAACGCCTGCGACGCCGGGCGCGAGGGCGAGCTGATCTTCAAGCTGATCTACCAGACCGCCGGCGTGGAGAAGCCCGTCGAGCGCGCCTGGTTCTCGTCGATGACGAAGGGCGCGCTGCGCGACGCCTTCGACCACCTGCTCGACGACGACCGGATGAAGCCGCTCGAGGCCGCGGCCCGTGCCCGCGAGACCGCGGACTGGCTCGTCGGCTACAACGCCACCCGTGCCGCCACCGTGAAGGTCGGCTCGCCGCGCAACCCGATTCCGATCGGCCGCGTCAAGACGCCGACGCTCGCCCTGATCGCCCGCCGCGACGAGGAGATCAAGGCCTTCATCCCCGTGCCGTTCTGGGAGGTCGTCGCCGATTTCACCAGCCAGTCCGGCAAGCCGTACGGCGGCAAGTGGTTCGACGGGCCGCGCAAGAGCACGCCGACGGGCGATGAGGCCGAGGCGATCGCCGCGGCCGTCCGCGCCGCGGGCGACGCCAAGGTCGTGCGCGTCGAGAAGAGCCCGCGCGTGGAGCAGCCGAAGCTGCTGTTCGACCTGACGAGCCTGCAGCGCGAGGCGAACTCCAAGTTCGGCTTCACCGCCAAGCGCACGCTGGCCGCGGCGCAGGCGCTCTACGACACGCACAAGCTGCTGACGTACCCGCGCACCAACTCGAAGTACCTGACGTCCGACATGGTCGATTCGCTCAAGGGCATCGCCGCCAACGTCGGCGGTGCGGATGCGCAGTACGCGAAGGCCGGCCAGTACGTCGCCGGGCTTCCGTCGCTGCCGCTCGGCCGCGTCGTCGCCGACGACAAGGTCGGCGACCACCACGCGATCATCCCGACCGA
>CAZPQP010000163.1:0-4579 GCA_964588635.1 uncultured Bifidobacterium sp. | reverse complement strand
TGCCCGGCCCGATCGTCGACGAGGAGGGCGTGGAGCTCGGCACGCACCACGGTGCCGTGGCCTTCACGCCCGGCCAGCGTCGCGGCCTCGGCGTGTCGCGCGGCACCGACGCGCTGCACGTGCTGAAGGTCGATGCGCCAACCAATACGGTCGTCGTCGCCACGCTCGAGCGCCTCGGCCGCCGCGCCGTCGAGCTGCGCGACGTGCGGCTGCGCGTGCCCTGCGACCGCGTCGGCGCGAGCTTCCGCGTGCGGGCCGAACCGATCCCCGCGGCGCTGGAGGCGCACGCCGACGGCACCGCGACGCTCCTGCTCGACCGCGACGCCTTCCAGGTCGCACCGGGCCAGGTCGCCGCGCTCTACGACGGCGACTGCATCGTGGCCGCCGGCGTCGTCGCCGGCTGACGGGTCGACGGCGCGCAATCGCGTACCCTGCCGGGGCAATGCTGGCTCACGAGATCCGCGCCGCCTATCGGAACCACTTCGAGCAGAACGGGCATCTCGTCATGCCCTCGGCGAGCCTCGTGCCCGCGTCGCTCGATCCGTCGGTGCTGCTGACCACGGCCGGGATGCAGCCGTTCAAGCCGTTCTTCCTCGGGCTCGACACACCGCCGGGCTCGCGCCTGACGAGCGTGCAGAAGTGCTTCCGCACGACGGACATCGACGAGGTCGGCAAGACCGCGCGGCATCTGACCTTCTTCGAGATGATGGGCAACTTCTCGTTCGGCGACTACTTCAAGGCCGGCGCCATCGAGTTCGCCTGGACGCTCGTCAGCGGCGCGTGGCAGATGGACACCGACAAGGTGTGGATCACGGTCTTCGCCGGCGACGACCAGGTGCCCGGCGACGACGAGGCGCGCGAGCTGTGGCTTGCCCAGGGCGTGCCCGCCGAGCGCATCGTCGGCCTCGGCCGCAAGGACAACTTCTGGCAGGCCGGTCCGACCGGGCCGTGCGGCCCGTGCAGCGAGCTCTACTACGACCGCGGCCCCGAGCACGGCTGTGGCCGCCCCGCCGGCCCCGACGGCTGCAAGCCCGGCTGCGACTGCGACCGCTTCCTCGAGTTCTGGAACCTCGTGTTCATGCAGTACGACCAGGGCGAGGACGGCTCGCTCGCGCCGCTGCCCAAGACGGGCGTCGACACGGGGGCGGGCGTCGAGCGCGTCGCCGCGCTCCAGCAGGGCGTGCACTCGGTCTACGAGACTGATGGCTTCAAGGCGATCATCGCCGCCATCGAGGAGTGGACCGGCGCCTCGTACGAGGCCGGCGGCATCCAGACGAAGGCGCTGCGCGTGCTCGCCGACCACGGTCGCGCGATGACGTTCCTCGCCGCCGACGGCGTGCTCCCGGCCAACGAGTCGCGCGGCTACATCCTGCGCCGCGTCATCCGCCGCGCCGTCTCGCACGGCCATCGCCTCGGCATCCAGGGCACCTTCCTCGAGCGCCTCGCCGATCTCGTGATCGCGCAGCTCGGCGACGTCTACCCCGAGCTCGTCCAGAACCGCGACGACGTCGTCCGCATCCTCGGCGGCGAGGAGGAGCGCTTCCTGCGCACCCTCGAGACCGGCACCACGCAGCTCGAGGAGCGCATCGCGCGCGTCCGCGCTGAGGGCGGCACGTCGCTGCCCGCCGCCGACGCCTTCCTGCTGCACGACACCTACGGCTTCCCGTTCGAGCTGACGCAGGAGCTCGTCGCCGAGCAGGACCTCTCCGTGGATGAGGCCGGCTTCGCCGAGCTGATGGAGGCGCAGCGCCAGCGCGCCCGCAGCGCGGCCGGCAAGGGCGGCGGCGTCGACATGGACAAGGTGGCCGCGTTCGCACGCGAGGCCGGGTTCGCGACCGCGTTCGTCGGCTACGACCAGGTCGACATCCGCACGCGCATCGGCGCGCTCACGGACGTCGGCGACGGGCGCATCGCCGTGAAGCTGCGCGAGTCGCCCTTCTACCCCGAGGGCGGCGGCCAGGTCTCCGACGCCGGCCACATCGAGTCCGACACGGGCCGCGCCGCGATCGTCGACGTGATCCGCTTCGACAAGGACCAGACGCTGATCGTCGTCATGGAGCACGGCGACCTGATCGACAACCAGGAGGTGCGCGCGATCGTCGACACGACGCGCCGCCGCCCGACGCAGGCCAACCACACCGGCACGCACGTGCTGCACCGCGCGCTGCAGGAGGTGCTCGGCGATCACGTCCGCCAGAAGGGCTCGTCGGTGCGCCCGGACAAGCTGCGCTTCGACTTCTCGCACGAGACGCCGATGACGCCCGAGGAGCTGGCGCGCGTCGAGGACATCGTCAACCGCGTCGTCATCGAGGGGCATCGCGTCTTCACGTTCGAGACCTCCCAGGACGAGGCGCGCGAGCTCGGCGCGATGATGCTGTTCGGCGAGAAGTACGGCGACGTGGTGCGCGTCGTGGAGATCGAGAACTTCTCGCGCGAGCTCTGCGGCGGCACGCATGTCGCCACCACCGCCGAGATCGGCCCGATGCGCATCGTGTCGGAGTCGAGTGTCGGCCAGGGCGTGCGGCGTATCGAGGCCGTCACCAGCGGCGTCGCGATCGACCTGCTGCGCCAGCGCGAGCGCGCGGCTGACGAGGCGTCGAAGGCGCTCAAGGTCGGCCCCGAGCGCCTGCCCGAGGCCGTGCGCGAGCTGCAGGCCAAGGTGCGCGAGCTCGAGAAGCAATTGAAGGCCGGTGGCGGCTCGGCCGGCGGTGCGGCCGTCGACGATCTGGTCAAACAGGCGCAGGAGCGCGGCGGCATCAAGCTCGTCGCCGCGGGCGTGGGCGAGATCGCCCCCGACGCGCTGCTCGAGCTGGCCGACCACCTCCGCGGCGCGCTCGGCCCCAGCGCGGTGCTGCTGATCGGCGAGCAGGCCGGCAAGGTCGCGCTGATCTGCGCCGCGACGCCCGAGGCGGTGGCCGCAGGCGCCGACGCGGGCGCGGTGATGAAGGCCGCGGCGCCGCTCGTCGGCGGTGGCGGTGGCGGCAAGCCGAACCTGGCGCGCGCCGGTGGCAAGGACGCCAGCGGCATCCCCGCGGCGCTCGAGGCGGGGCTCGCGGTCCTCGCCGAGCAGCTGCCGGCCTGAGTCCGTCACGTTCTCGCGCGTTTCCGCGCTACCCGCGCATGACGCCAGCGGCTAGGGTGCGGGCGATGAAGATCGTGGCCCTCGACTACGGCTCGGCCCGCACCGGCGTCGCCGTGTGCGATCCCTCGGGCACCCTCGCGCGCCCGCTCGAGACGATCGAGCGGATCGGCGCCAAGGAGGGCACTGCGCGGCTCCTGGAGGTGATCGCCGAGCAGGAGGCCGAGCTGCTGCTCGTCGGCCTGCCGCTCTTGCCCGACGGCACGCGCGGCGACCAGGCCAACGCCACCATGGCGTTCGTCGGCCGCCTGCGCCCGCTGACGGTCGTGCCGATCGAGTTCGAGGACGAGCGCTTCACCAGCGCCGTTGCGCAGACCAAGGGCGGGGAGGCGGGGCTCGATGCCCGCGCCGCCGCCGAGCTGCTGCAGGGCTGGCTGGATCGGCAGGGCGCCGCGTGACGCGCCGCAAGCTCCTCACGCGGACGCTGGGCCTGCTCGCGGCCCTGCTGCTCGTCGGGGCGCTCGCCGCGTGCGGCAGCGGCGAGCCCGCACCCGGCGACAAGGTCACCGTCACCATCCCGGCCGGTGCGACGGCCGCGCAGATCGCACAGCTCCTCGAGGACGCGGGCGTCGTCGCCAGCGCCGGAGACTTCGTCGAGCGCCTCGTCGCGGAGGGGCAGGGGGAGGGCTTCAAGCCCGGCACGTACGCCCTGCGCACCAACGAGTCGTTCGATCGCATCGTGTTCCAGCTCAACAGCGGCCCGTCGGCCGACGCGGCGCGTCTCACGATCCCCGAGGGCTACGCCATCTGGGACATCAAGGCCGCCGTGCGCAAGGTCGGCATCAAGCCCGCGCAGTACCAGGCGGCGCTCGACGCGCACCAGCCGCCGCAGGGGTTCCTGACGGCCGGCGAGCAGGCCGCGACCCTCGAAGGCTTCCTGTTCCCCGCCACCTACGACGTGGCCGTCCCCGCCGACGCCGATGCGCTGGTGACGGATCAGCTCGCGGCCTTCAGCGACAACTGGGCCTCGATCGACATGACGTACGCCAGCTCGAAGAACCTCACGCGCTACGACGTCCTCAAGATCGCCTCGCTGATCGAGCGCGAGGCGCAGGCGCAGGACGACCGCGCCAAGATCGCCTCCGTCATCTACAACCGCCTCCGCGCGGACATGTCGCTCGGCATCGACGCATCGGTGCAGTACGGCCTCGGCTCGTGGGACGAGCTGACCGGCACGGACCTGCAGAGCGACTCGCCGTACAACCTGCGGCGCTTCAAGGGGCTCCCGCCGACGCCGATCTGCAACCCCGGCGTGGCCTCGATGCAGGCGGCTGCCAACCCGGCGAAGACCGATTACCTGTACTACTACGCCATCAAGGGCGATCCGGAAGGTCGCCACTGGTTCACCGACAGCTACGACGCCTTCCTCCAGTACCAGAAAGAGCACCCCTACTCGTGATCAGCGGAACCACCCGACTGCTCGGCGTGATCGGCGACCCG
>CAZPQP010000162.1:0-4598 GCA_964588635.1 uncultured Bifidobacterium sp. | reverse complement strand
ACGGGTCCGGCGGGGCCGGGCCTCAGGAGAGGTCCGACCCCGCCGGGGGTGATCGTCGGCTGCGGAGGAGTGGCTCAGCCGGCGAGTGCGGTGGGATCCTGCGGCTGGTCGCCGAGGGTCACGGTGATCTGCTTGCTCCTGCCGTCGCTGTCCTTGACGGTCAGCTCGAGCTTGTCGCCGGGCTTGCCGGCGGAGACGACGGCCTGGAGGGCGGCGACGTCCTCGATCTTCTTGCCGTTGGCCGCGACGACGACGTCGCCGCCGATGGCGTACGTCTGGCCGCCGATCGTGACCTCGCCGGTCGCGCCCTTCAGCCCCGCCTTGGCCGCGGGCGACCCCTCGGTGACGTTCGCGATCATCGCGCCGTAGTCCGAGCCGATCTTGACCTGCGACGCGAGCGTCGGATCGACGTCGGTCAGCTGGACGCCGAGCCAGGCGTGCTGGGCCTTGCCCGTGGCCATCAGCTCGGACGCGACCTGCTTGACGAGGTCCACCGGGACCGCGAAGCCGATGCCGACGTTGCCGTCACCGGTGCCGCCCGTGTCGATCTGCGAGTTGATGCCGATCACGCGGCCGTTCATGTCGAGCAGCGGACCGCCCGAGTTGCCGTGGTTGATCGCGGCGTCCGTCTGGATCGCGCCGTTGATGGCGAACCCGTTCGGCGCCTGGATCTGGCGCGCCATCGCGGAGATGATGCCGCTCGTCACGGTGCGGTCCTGGCCGAAGGGGTTGCCGATCGCGACGACCGGGGCACCCACCTCGAGGTTGGCGGAGCTCCCGAGCGGGATCACCGTCAGGGCCGAGGCCGGCACGTCGACCTTGAGCACGGCGACGTCGGTCGCGTTGTCGACGCCGACGACCTTCGCCTCGACCTTCTCGTTGTTGGAGAAGGAGACGGAGATGGGGCCCTGCGCGCCGTCGACGACATGCGCGTTGGTCAGGATGTGGCCCTCCTTGTCGAACACGAAGCCCGAGCCGAGCCCGTTGCTGTGCTCGACGCGCACCACGCCCGCGCCGTACTTCTCGTACATCTGCGTGATGTCCATCGTGCCGCTCTGCACGGCCGGCACGGCCGACGAGCTGTCGGAGCCGACGGCATTCGAGGTCGGCGCGTTCGCCTCCTGCACGATCGTCGTCGTGGTGGAGCCGCCGTCCTGATCGACCAGCATCGCCGTGCCGCCCGCCGCGAGACCGGCCGACAGGAGCGAGGCGATCAGCACGGGGATGACGACGCGCGAGCCACGCTGCTTCTTCTGGTTCTCGGCGGCCGGGGGCGGCGTCGTCGAGTACGGGGTGTACTGCGAGGGAGTCGGGGCGTCGCCCGGGGTGGGAGTCCAGTTGCTGTCCATGGCCCTAGTTGTAGATCCGGGCTGTGAATCGCGGTTGGCGTTTCTGTTGCGATTGCATTAAGCCGCAGCGGCCGCGAACGCCGGGGAGCGGGTACGGTTCGGGAGATGGCGCAGCTCCGTCTCTACGTCCTCGTGTTCGTCGCAGGCGTGTGCTCGCTCGGCGTCGAGCTGACCGCGGCTCGTCTGCTGGCGCCCTTCTTCGGCACGTCCACGCTGGTCTGGGCGAACGTGATCGGCCTGACGCTCCTGTACCTCTCTGTCGGCTACTGGCTCGGCGGCCGCATTGCGGATCGCTGGCCGTCGTATCGGCATCTCGGTGGCGTCGTGCTGCTCGCGGCCGCCGCGATCGCCGTGCTGCCGTTCGTCACGCGCCCCTTCCTCGGCGCCGCGACGGACGCGTTCTCGTCCGTCGAGACGGGTGTCGTGCTCAGCTCGTTCGCCGCGGTGCTGATCATGTTCGCCGTGCCGATCACCGCGCTCGGCGCGGTCGCGCCGTGGGCCATCCGCCTCGCGGTGCACTCGGTGGAGGAGGCCGGCCGGGTGTCCGGGCGACTCTACGCGCTGTCGACCGTGGGCTCGTTGATCGGCACCTTCCTCAGCGTGCTGGTCCTGGTGCCGTGGATCGGCACGCGTCGCACGCTGCTGGTCTTCGCGTTCACGCTGGCGCTGGCGGCGCTTCCCCTGCTCCCGCGCCGCGCCGCGGTGATTCCCGTGGCCGTCGCGCTGCTGCTCCTGATCCCCGAGCCCGGCGTCAAGGCCGCGCCCGGCGACCGCGTGGTCTGGGAGGGGGAGACGCAGTACCAGTTCGCCCAGATCGTCGACGACCGCGACGGCGATCGCGTGCTGCGGCTCAACGAGGGATGGGCCACGCATTCGATCAAGCCAGGTCCGACCGGGCTGGTCGGGGGGTACTGGGATCGGCTGACGTGCCTGCCCGCCGCAATCGGCAAGCCGACCGACGGGCGCCTCGCCGTCCTCGGCAATGCGGGCGGCACCACGGCGGTGCAGTACGCGCGTTTCTGGCCGACCTGGCGGATCGACGGCGTCGAGATCGACTCGACCGTGACCGAGCTCGGCTACCGGTACCTCGGGATGCGGGAGGCGAACCTCGCCGTGCACACGGCGGATGCGCGCCCGTGGCTGGACCAGTCCGGCGCGCGGTTCGACGGCATCATCATCGACGCGTACCACCAGCCGTACATTCCGTTCCATCTGGTCACGCAGGAGTTCTTCCGCAGCGTCGACGAGCACCTCACGCCCGGTGGTGCGGTGATGATCAACGTCGGGGCGCCGGCCGGACACGATCAGGCGCTGACGGCGATCGCACAGACGATGGCGACGGTGTTCCCGGTCGTGGAGCTGTCGCGGGTCAACGAGTTCAACACCATCGTCGTCGGCTATCGCGACGCGTCCACGGCGGTGGGAGCGCCGGCGCGCCTCCGCACCGCGCCGGCACCGTTGGCGACGCTCTGCACGCAGGTGGCCGCCGATGCCGAGCGGATCGGCTCGACGACGGATCCGCTGACCGATGATCACGCTCCCGTCGAGTGGCTGACGGACACCGCGCTCCTGTCCTATCTGCAGGAAGGCGCGCCCGGCGCCGAGCGCTGACACGCCGGCCGCGCGAATACCCGCGATTTCAGGGGTATTCGGGTACCCTCATTCGGCTGCCCTAACTTCGCTACTGTTGGGTAGTCCGATTCGCCGCGCATGGCGAAAGATCCGCATACCGACGCCTTTTCCGCACCACCCGCGAACGATCACCCAGGAGCCACCGTGCCCGACCTCGTCATCCGCAATCTGCACGCCAACATCGCCGACTCCGATACGGAGATCCTGAAGGGCATCGACCTCGAGCTGTCCAAGGGCGAGATCCACGCGATCATGGGCCCGAATGGCTCCGGCAAGTCCACCCTCAGCCACGTCCTGATGGGCCACCCGGGCTACGAGGTGACCGAGGGCGAGATCATCTTCGAGGGCGAGAACCTGCTCGACATGGCCGCCGACGAGCGCTCGCGCGCCGGGCTGTTCCTGTCCTTCCAGTACCCGTTCGCCGTTCCGGGCGTGACCGTCGCGAACTTCATCCGCATGGCCGTCAATGCGCATCGCAAGGGCGGCCCCGACGGCGTCGACGATCCGATCCGCATCCCCGAGTTCCGCAAGCAGCTCCAGGAGGCGATGGAGATGCTCGAGATCGACAAGTCGATGTCGTCGCGCTCCCTCAACGACGGCTTCTCCGGCGGTGAGAAGAAGCGCTTCGAGATCCTGCAGATGGCGATGCTCAAGCCGAAGCTGGCGATCCTCGACGAGACGGACTCCGGCCTCGACATCGACGCGCTCCGCATCGTCTCCGGCGGCATCAACGCCCTGATGGGTCCCGACATGGGCACCCTGATCATCACGCACTACCAGCGCATCCTCGACTACGTGGAGCCCGATCGCATCCACGTGCTCGTCGATGGGCGGATCGTCCGCTCCGGCGGCCCCGAGCTGGCCAAGGAGCTTGAAACCACCGGCTATGCCGAGCTCGCGAAAGAGGCGGTTTCCTGATGAGCGAAGTGGCAGACGTCGATCTCGGCGAATACAAGTACGGGTTCCACGACGAGGAGAACCCCGTCATCAAGATCGAGCGCGGCCTCAACGAGGACGTGATCCGGCAGATCTCCGCCCACAAGGGCGAGCCGGAGTGGATGCTCGACTTCCGCCTCGAGGCCTACAAGATCTTCCTCTCCAAGCCCATGCCGAACTGGGGCTCGGACCTCAGCGGCATCGACTTCGAGAACATCTTCTACTACCTCAAGCCGGCCGAGCACAATGCGCGCTCGTGGGATGACGTCCCCGAGACGATCAAGAACACGTTCGAGCGCCTCGGCATCCCGGAGGCGGAGCGCAAGTTCCTCGCCGGCGTCGGCGCGCAGTACGAGTCCGAGGTCATCTACCACAGCCTCAAGAAGGAGCTCGAGGACCAGGGCATCCTGTTCCTCGACACCGACCAGGCCCTGCTCCAGCACGAGGACCTGTTCCGCGAGTACTTCGGCACCATCATCCCGTCTGCCGACAACAAGTTCGCCGCGCTCAACTCGGCCGTGTGGTCGGGCGGCTCGTTCATCTACGTGCCGCCGGGCGTCCGCATCGAGCAGCCGCTGCAGGCGTACTTCCGCATCAACGCGGAGAACATGGGCCAGTTCGAGCGCACGCTGATCATCGTCGACGAGGGCGCCTACGTGCACTACGTCGAGGGCTGCACCG
>CAZPQP010000161.1:0-4632 GCA_964588635.1 uncultured Bifidobacterium sp. | reverse complement strand
CTGGATCGTGCGGTAGAGGACCGCGGCGCCCTCTTCGCCGTCGACCGCGAGGTCCGGGCGGGCGACGTCGCCGACGAACAGGCTGTCGCCCGTCAGCACCAGCCACGGCTCGTCGGAGCGCGTGTGGTCGATCACCTGGATCGCGATGTGCTCGGGGCGGTGGCCCGGCGTGTGCATGGCCTTGAGCTCGATGTTGCCGACGTTGATGCTGTCGCCATCCTCGAGTCCGATGTGCTCGTGCTCGGCGCCGGCGAGGGCGGACACGTACACGGGGATGCCCAGCTCGAGCGCGAGGGCGCCATGGCCGGAGATGTGGTCGGCGTGCGTGTGCGTCTCGATGATGCCCACGAGCTTGGCCTTGTGGTACTCGAGCGCGCGCATCAGGGGGCGGGTGTCGAGCGCGGGATCGATGACGACCGCCTCGTTGACCTTCTGGCACCCGACGAGGTAGGAGGCACAGCCGAGGTCGGTGTAGATGAGCTGCTCGAAGATCATGGGGAACGCCTTTCCGTTGCGCGCATCATACCCTATTCACAACCAAACGGTAGTGGATGGGCTCCCGGGCGGGAGCCCATCCACACCGGCTACTTCTCGCCCTGTGCGCGCGAGAACGACGGCTCGCCGTCGAACATGCGCAGCTTCTCGACGTGCACCCAGTTGAAGCGGCCGCCGAAGTTGCCGAGCAGCTCGAGGATGTCCTCGCTGGTGATCACGCTGCCGCGCGTGATGAAGCGCGCGCGCATGACGTCGGTCGGGTCCAGCTCGGCGCTGGTCTTCGGCCACACCTGCGTGCCGCGGCACTCGACCATCTTCAGCTCGAGCTTCGTGCCCTCGGCGATGGCCTGGGCCGCGAGACCCACGACCTCCGGCTCCTCCTCCGTCTGGAAGAAGACGTCGACGCCGATCAGCTCGACGGACTCGGGGATGACGAACGCAGCCTCCTTGCGGGGCACGGGCATCTTCACCTGCTTGACGTCGCGTGCCTGCCACGCGTCGACCTTGTTGCCGAGGTTGCCGATGATCGCCTCGGTGTAGGCGGTCGTGCCGACCGAGCCCTCGTCGCCCATCACGTCGCGCGTGCGGATGCCCTGGGCGAGGGTCGCCATCACGGCGTTCTCGACGGTCGAGGCGGCCTCGAGCTCGCCGATGTGGCGGAGCATGAGGACGGCGCTGAGGATCATCGCGGTCGGGTTGATCGTGTCCTGGCCGGCGTACTTGGGCGCCGAGCCGTGCACGGCCTCGAAGATGGCGACGTCGGTGCCGAGGTTCGCGGAGGGGGCGAAGCCGAGGCCGCCGACCAGCGCGGACGTGAGGTCCGACAGGATGTCGCCGTTCATGTTCGTGGTGATGATCATCTCGAACTGCTCCGGCCGCTTGACCAGCTGGTGGGCGCAGTTGTCGACGATCACGTGCCAGGAGTCGATCTCGGGGTGCTCCGGGGCGATCTCCTCGAAGGTGCGCTTGAGCATGCCCTCGGTCATCTTCATGATGTTCGCCTTGGTGGCGCAGGCGACGTTCGTGCGGTTCTCGGCCTCGGCCAGGGCGTAGGCGAGCCGGACGATCTTCTCGCAGCCCTTGCGGGAGATCAGCTTCAGCGTCTGGGCGACGTCGGGCGTCTCCATGTGCTCGATGCCGGCGTAGAGGTCCTCGACGTTCTCGCGCACGACGACCAGGTCGATGCCGCGACCCGAGTAGGGCGTGGGCACGCCGGGCATCTCGCGGACGGGGCGGATGTTCGCGTAGGTCTCGAACAGCTTGCGCAGGGTGACGTTGGCGCTCTTCTCGCCGAAGCCGACGGGGGTCGCGAGCGGTCCCTTGAGGACGACGCGCGTCTTCTCGATCGACTCGATGGTGTCCTTGGGCACACCGGTGGCGTCGCCCTTCTTGAAGACCTCGGCGCCGGCCTCGTGCTCGTGCCAGTCGATCTTGACGCCGGTCGCGTCGACGATCTTCCGCGCCGACTCCGCCACCTCGGGCCCAACGCCGTCGCCGGCGATGAGCGTGACCGCTCTGCTGCTGCTCACCCTGGATTCCCCTTCGAACGAGTTCGAGCCTGCAGCATACGAAACATCGCGGGAAAACGTACGGAGACCGGAGGTAGCAAGCCGTTAGGATCCGAGCGTGGCGCATCACCACGGGCATTCCCACCACGGACACGACCATGCGCATGGCATGACGACGGGGCGGGCCCTGTGGATCTCGCTGCTCCTGACGCTGCTCCTGGGCGTGATCCAGATCGGCGGCGCGGTCGCGTTCGACTCGCTGGCGCTGGTCTCGGATGCCGTGCACAACCTGTCGGATGCGGTGGCGGTGCTGCTCGCGGTGGGGGCGGCGTGGCTGGCGGGTCTGCCGCCGCGCGGCTCGTGGACGTTCGGGTACCGGCGGGCCGAGGTGCTCGCGGCGGTCGTCAACGCGGTGCTCCTGGTCGTGCTGTCGGCCGGCCTCGCGTACGAGGCGATCACGCGGCTGCTGCATCCGCAGCCCGTTGAGGGCGGCGGCGTGGCGGTGATCAGCCTGATCGCGATCGTGCTCAACCTGATCCCGGTGCTGCTGCTCCTGCGAGCCGGTGCGCGGCGCAATCTCAACGCCAACGCGACGATGCTGCACTTCGCCAGCGATGTCCTGTCCTCGTTCGCCGCGTTCGTGGCGGGCATCGTGATCGTCCTGACGGGGTGGGAGCAGGCCGACCCGATCGCGAGCCTGATCGTCGTCGCGCTGATCGTCGTGGCCTCGCTGCGGGTGCTGCGCGCTGCGGTGCGGCTGCTGCTCGAGGAGGCGCCGCCCGGCGTCGATCCGGCGGTGCTGGGCCGCACGATCGCGGCGGTGCCCGGCGTATGCGACGTCCACGATCTGCACGTGTGGCAGATCAGCGATGGCTTTCCGGCGCTATCGGCCCACGTGGTGATCGATCCGGGCGTCGATCCGCATCAGGCGCTGCATGCGGTGCAGCGGGCGATCGCCGCGTGCTGCGAGATCGAGCACACCACGATCCAGATCGACGTGGACCACTCGCGTGGCCTGCGCATCCAGTCGCGTCTCTCCCAGCCCCAGGAGGCACCATGAGCAGTCCCCTGATCGACGTCGCGGAGCTCCGCGACCTCCACGCCTTCCAGACGGTGCAGATCGTCGATTGCCGCTTCCGCCTCGGCGAGCATGGTGCCGGGCTCGAGCTGTATCGCGCGGGGCACATCCCCGGTGCGCTGTATCTCGATCTCGACGACGACCTGAGCGGCCCGACGCGCGAGGATCGCCACGGCGGTCGCCATCCGCTGCCGACGCGCGAGGCGTTCGCGGCCTCGCTCGTCGAGGCCGGGCTGCGCGCGGGCACGCCGATCGCCCTCTACGACGACGGCACGGGTGGCGCGGCGCGCGCGTGGTGGCTGCTGCGCCATCACGGCGTCGAGAGCCGCGTGCTGCGCGGCGGACTGGCGGCGTGGGACGAGCCGCTGATCGGCGGCGACCCGCCACGGGGCGGGGGCGACCTCGTGCTCGGTGCGGAGCGCGCGGACGACCTCGTGTTCGCCGAGGACGTGCAGGCGGCCATCGCGGCGGGCGTGCTGGTGATGGACGCCCGCGCTCCGGAGCGCTATCGCGGCGAGGTGGAGCCGATGGATCCGGTCGCGGGCCACATCGCCGGCGCCATCAACTGCCCGTTCAACGCGCCGTCGCTCCCGCTCGACGAGATCACGGCGGCGGACGACGCCCCGATCGCCTACTGCGGCTCGGGCGTGACGGCCGCCGCACTGATCCTCCGCCTCGCCGACGAGGGCCGCACCGACGTGCGCCTCTACGCGGGCTCGTGGAGCGACTGGTGCGCCCGCGGCCTCGCCGAGCCGGCGTAGTTAACAGAGGGGTCAGACCCCTCTGTTAACTCCACGCCTGTTGGTTAACAGAGGGGTCTGACCCCTCTGTTAACCAAGGAGGGAGCGCAGGCCCTCGCGGCATGCTGTGGCGCCGCCCTGGGCGGGGTGCCGCACGCGGCCCGTGGCGAGGTCGCCGAGGGCGCCTTCGGCGACACGGCCGACGGCGATCACCTGGGCGGGCTGCAGGAGCGCCACCGCGCGTTCGAGGAAGGGACGGCCGAGGGCGACCTCGCCGGTCTTCGGGGCGCGGTTGCCGAGCGGCTTGCCGGTGGGGTGGGGGTGGAACGGCACGGTGTTCCAGAGGACGACCTCGTGCTCGGCGTCGAGCTCGTCGAGGACGCCGTGGATGATCGTCGCGGAGCTCTCCGTCCAGCCGCCGTCCTTGAGGGACGACTGCGCGAAGGGCGCGCCCCACTGGGCGAGCTGCTTCTCGCTGGTGAAGGCGATGCCGCTGAAGCGCCCGCCGCGCCAGCCCATCGCCTCGCCCGCCAGCAGGGCGCGCGGCGCGGGGCGCTGCTCGAGGTAGGCGAGCAGGTTGGCGGCGCGGGTCGCCGGGGCGTCCGG
Source organism: uncultured Bifidobacterium sp. (assembly GCA_964588635.1). Lineage (GTDB taxonomy): Bacteria > Actinomycetota > Thermoleophilia > Gaiellales > F1-60-MAGs149 > F1-60-MAGs149. Next base: position 205 of record CAZPQP010000161.1, on the reverse strand, counting down.
CCGGTCGAGCGCGGCAACGCGATCACGCAGCGGATTGACGAGCGTGGCCGGCGTGCGGCACGCCGCGACGTCGGCGACGAGCTCGGCGAGGGTCATCGTGCGCGCGAGGCGTGCCGCGTGACGCGGGCACGGGCGGTGACGCTCTGCGGACGGCGCTCGATCGGGCGCGCCCCGGCGCCGCCGCCTCCGCGGGGTCCGCGGCGCG
>CAZPQP010000160.1:0-4673 GCA_964588635.1 uncultured Bifidobacterium sp. | reverse complement strand
GCCTCGGCGAGCAGGTCGCAGTAGAGCTCGAAGCCGATCGCCGCGACGTGGCCCGACTGCTCGTCGCCGAGCAGGTTGCCGGCGCCGCGCAGCTCGAGATCGCGCATCGCGACGCGGAAGCCGGACCCGAGCTCGGTGTAGTCGGCGAGCGCCGCCAGGCGGGCGCGGGCCTCCTCCGACAGCTCGGTCGCGTCGGGGTACAGCAGGTAGGCGTGGGCGGTGACGTCGGAGCGGCCGACGCGCCCGCGGATCTGGTACAGCTGCGACAGGCCGAGCAGATCGGCGCGATCCACGATCAGCGTGTTCGCGGTCGGGATGTCGAGACCCGACTCGATGATCGTGGTCGCCACCAGGACGTCGTGGTCGCCGCGCAGGAAGGCCGCCATCACGTCCTCCAGCTGGCGCTCCGTCATCTGGCCGTGGCCGATGCCGATGCGCAGCTCCGGGCAGAGCTGGTTGAGGTGCCGGGCGGCCTCGTCGATCGTCTCCACGCGGTTGTGCAGGTAGAACGCCTGCCCCCCGCGCTCGACCTCGCGCCGCAGGGCGCCGGCGACCTGCTCGTCGTCGTACTCGCCGACGTGCGTGTGGATCGGGCGTCGCCCGCGCGGCGGCGTCGCGATCACGGAGATGTCGCGCAGTCCGGCGAGCGACATGTGCAGCGTGCGCGGGATCGGCGTGGCCGAGAGCGCCAGCACGTCCACCTCGGTGCGCATCTGGCGCAGCAGCTCCTTCTGGGCCACGCCGAAGCGCTGCTCCTCGTCGACGATCACCAGGCCGAGGTCGTTCGGCACGACGTCGCGCGACAGCACCCGGTGCGTGCCGATCAGCAGATCGACCTTGCCGTCGCGGAAGTCGGCGACGACCTCCTTCGACTCCTTCGCCGAGCGCATGCGCGAGACGACCTCGATCCGCACCGGCAGGTCCATCAGCCGGCTGCGGAAGGTGGCGCCGTGCTGCTGCGCGAGGATCGTCGTCGGCGCCAGCAGGAGCACCTGCTTGCCCGACTCGATCACCCGCACCGCGGCGCGCAGCGCGACCTCCGTCTTGCCGAAGCCGACGTCGCCGCAGATCAGGCGATCCATCGGGCGATCCTGCGAGAGGTCGTCCATCACCTCTTCAATCGCGCGCGCCTGGTCGTCGGTCTCGCTGTAGGCGAAGCCCTCCTCCACGCGGCGCAGCAGCTCGCCCGGCTCGTCGTGCGCGACGCCCGGGACGGCCTGGCGCTGCGCGTAGAGCGCGAGCAGCTCACCGGCCATCTCGCGCACGGCGACCCGGGCACGGGCCTTCATCTGCAGCCACGTCTTGCCGCCGAGCTTGGACAGCTGCGGCTCCTTCCCGTCGGCGCCGACGTAGCGCGTCAGCTTCGAGATCTGCTCGTGCGGGAGGTAGAGGCGATCCTCGCCGCGGAAGGCCAGATCGAGGTAGTCGCGCGTCACGCCGCCGACGGTGCGCGTCTCGAAGCGCTCGAAGCGACCGACGCCGTGGTCCTCGTGGACGACGACATCGCCGGGACGCAGATCGCCGAACGACGAGATCGCGCGCCCGCCGCGCGCCGGCGCGGTGCGGCGCGAGCGGAACAGCGACGATCCGGTGATGACGGCGATGCGGGCCGTCGGCGCGACCATCCCACGACGCAGCGGCGCAACCGCGGCGTACACGCCGGCCGCATCGGGCAGCGCGTCGCCCTCCTCCAGCCACTCCACGTCGAGGCGCTTGAGCTGCCGGATCGCGCGCTCGGCGTCGCCGGGATGCGGGAACGAGAGCACGACCCGGAGGTCGCGCCCGGCGAGCCCCTTGAGGGCGCGCTCGATCTCCGCCAGGCCGCGCGCGGCGAGCGCCGGCGGATGCCCCTCGAACACCACGGGCTGCCCGCTCGGCAGCACGTCGAGGCGGTGCGCGCCCTCGAGCGTCTCGGCGAGCTGCTCGTGCGTCAGGTACGCCCGGCGGGCGGGGCCCGCGATCTCCTCGATGCGCTCGCGACCGGCGGCGAGCACCTCGGGCGCGTCCCAGAGGACGAGCGGACCCGCGCTGATCAGCTCGGGCGCGAGCGCGACGAGCCCCTCGGGGAGGTGCGGCCCCTCGTCGCCGAGGCGCTCGCTCAGGTCGCCCGTGTCGCCGTCGCTGGCCGGATGGATGGTGATCTCGCCGACGTCACGCAGCGAGCGCTGCGTCAGCGTCGAGAACGAGGAGAGCCGCTCGACGTCGTCGCCGAAGAGGTCCACGCGGACCGGCTCGCGCCCCGTGGTCGGGAAGACGTCGACGAGGTCCCCGCGCACCGAGACCTGGCCGCGCTCGTCGACGGAGCCCTCGACGCGCTCGTACCCCATCGCCACGAGGCGGGCGACGAGCGCGTCGCGATCGATCGCGTCGCCCTTGGCGATGCGGAGGCCCGCCGGGCGCGAGGCACGGCCCGGCAGGCGCTCCACGAGGGCGTCGGCCGAGACGGCGACGACGCCGCCCTCCGCGAGCACCGCGAGGGCGTGCGCCCGCTCGCCGACGAGGTGCGGTGCGGGCGCGAGCCCCGAGCCCCAGTCGACGCCGCGGTGCGGCAGGTAGGCGACGGGCGCGCCGGGCAGGAAGGCCTGCACGGCATCGGCGAGCTCGCGCGCGCGGTCGTCGTCGGCGACCACGACCGAGAGCGCCGGACGATCCGCGTCGGCGCGGCGCGCGTGGAGCGCGGCCACGACGAGCGGCAGGACGGCCTCCGCGCAGCGCGCGGCGACGATCGCCGTCGAACCCAGGCGGGTCGCGAGCTGACCGACGTCGTCGGCGGCCGCGAAGGCCGCGGTGACGGGCTCGAGTCCCGCGACCGCGGCGGGCGGCGGCGCACTATCCTGCTCGTGGTCGTCGTGGTCGTCCATCACCGGCGAGCCGTAGCCTACGTCCCCGCCCCACCCATCGGAGCCACCCCATGTCCCGCACCACCGAGGAGCTGATCGAGGAGCTCTCCGAGTTCCTCCGCATTCCGTCGATCTCGTCAGGTGACGGCACGCCCGAGGACATCGCCGCCGCGGCCGCCTGGGTGCGCGATCGCATCGTCGCCGCGGGCGGCACCGCCGAGCTCGTGCCGACGCCGGTCAACCCGCTGGTGGTCGGCCACCTGCCGTCCTCGACGGGCACCGGGCCGCGCGTCCTCCTCTACGGCCATTACGACGTGCAGACCGTCGCACCGCTCGAGGACTGGACCACGCCGCCCTTCGAGCCGACGATCCGCGACGGCGCGCTGTACGCGCGCGGCGCGAGCGACGACAAGGGCAACTTCCACGCCCTGCTGTCGGCCGCGGCGGGTCTCGCCGCCGACGGCGCGCTCCCGGTGCAGCTGACGATCGTCCTCGACGGCGAGGAGGAGGTCGGCGGGCACTCGGTGATCGACTGGATCGAGCAGCAGCCCGCGGGCTCGTACGACGCCGCCGTGGTCTTCGACGCGGGCTTCGTCGCCCCCGGGCACGCCGCGATCGAGGCGGGCGTGCGCGGCGTGATCACGGGCACCATCACCGTGCGCACCGGCGAGCGCGACGCGCACTCTGGTCTCTACGGCGGCGGCGCGCTCAACGCCGCGCACGTCCTCAGCCGCCTGATCAGCGACCTCGAGGCGGGGCCCGACGGACGCCTGCACGAGTCGCTGATGGCCGGCGTCGCGCCGGCGTCGCCGATCGAGGAGGCCGCCTGGGCGACGCTGCCCGATCCGGCCGGCGAGCTCGCGATCGCCGGCATCGCGCCGCGGGACGCGGCGGCGCTGGCCGACTACTACCGTCGCACCACGGCCATGCCGACCTTCGACGTGAACGCGATCACGTGCCGCGACGCGGGCGCCAACCGCACGATCGTGCCTTGCGAGGCGACGGCCGCGGTGTCCTTCCGCCTCGTCGGCGGCCAGGACGCGCAGGCCTTCTGGCAGGCCGTGCAGGACCTGCTGCGCTCCCGTGCGCCCGAGGGAGCCGAGCTCGAGTTCGCCGTGCGCGGCATGGCCGAGGGCGCCGCGTTCGATCCCGAGCTGCCGGCCATCCGCCTGGCGCGCGAGGCGATCGAGTCGGCGACCGGCATGCCGTGCGCGGTGACGCGCTCCGGCGGCGCGATCCCGCTCGTCACGGCGCTGGCGAAGCAGGGTGTGCCGACGGTGCTGAGCGGGTGCGCACTGCCGAACGACCGCATCCACGCCCCGGACGAGCACCTGCGCATCGATCAGTACGCGCTCGGCGTCGCGATGGGCCGCGCGATCCTGACCGCCTTCGGCCAGCTGTAGCGCCGACCGGACTCTGACCGCCGCGGGGTGCTACGTTCGCCCCAGCGATCCGAGGAGGAGCAGATGGACACGGTGCAGATGGAGCTGTTGACGACGCGCGAGTTCGTCGCGGCGGGGTTCACGGCGGCGATCATCCCGCTGGGCGCGTGCGAGAGCCACGGCGACCACATGCCGATGGGCACGGACGGATTCACCTCCCACGCGCTGGCGGTGCAGATCGCCGAGCAGCTCGAGCGCACCGTCGTCCTGCCGCCGAACTTCCTCGGCATGAGCGGGCACTACCGGCATCACCCGATGGCGCTCAGCCTCAGCTCCGAGACGCAGACCCGCGTGATCGCCGACCTCCTCGAGTCGCTCCACCACTGGGGCATCCACCGCGTCCTGCTCCTCAACGCGCACGACGGCAACATCCCCTCGATCGAGATCGCCG
>CAZPQP010000159.1:0-4686 GCA_964588635.1 uncultured Bifidobacterium sp. | reverse complement strand
GGCGCCGTGCAGGACACCGAGTTGATGATCAGGCGCGTGATCGGCTCGCGCAGCGGCTCCGGCAGCGACGCGTAGCCCAGGCGCCAGCCCGTCATCGCGAACGTCTTGGAGAAGCCGTCGAGCAGGATCGTGCGGTCCTGGAGACCCTGGTGGCCGGCGATCGTGTCGTGCTCGGCGCCGCCCCACAGCATCTCGGAGTAGACCTCGTCCGACAGGATCCAGCAGTCGTGGTCCGCCAGCACGTTGGCGATCTCGGCGTTGAGCTGCTTGGAGATGTAGCCACCGGTCGGGTTGGCCGGCGAGTTGAGGATCACCATCTTCGTCTTCGGCGAGAGGCGCTCACGGAGATCGTCCGCCGTGAAGGCGAAGTCGGTCTCCTCGGTGAGCGGCAGCGGCACCGGCGTGGCGCCGGCCCACTTGATCGCCGACTCGTAGATCGGGAAGCCCGGGTTCGGGTAGATGACCTCATCGCCCGGGTTGCACGTGGCGAGGATGCCGTAGAACAGGAACGGCTTGGCGCCCGGCGTCACCACGATCGAGTCGGGGTGCACGTCGATGCCGCGATGCGTCGAGAGGTGGTTCGCGCACGTCTCGCGCAGGATCGGCAGGCCCGGGGCGGGGCAGTAGTGCGTCTGGCCGTCCTGCAGCGCCTTGGCCGCGGCCTCGACGATGTGGGGCGGGGTGTCGAAGTCGGGCTCGCCGATCTCGAGGTGGATGACGCGCTTGCCGGTGGCCTCGAGGGCCTTGGCGCGGGCGAGGACCTCGAAGGCGGTCTCGGTACCGAGGCGCTCGAGGGCGGTTGCGAGCTGGGGCATGGGGTTCTCCTCCGGTGGGGGAATCGCTCGGGCTAGGCGCGGATGCGCTCGCCCTTGGGGTCGAAGATGGGTTCGGTGGTGACGGCACCCTCGACCTCGTGGTCGAAGATCCGTACGGCGGCCCGCGTCCCCGGAGCAGCCTGCTCCGCGGGAAGATAGCCGTAGGCGATGGACTTGCCAACCGTGTAGCCGAAGTTGGCGCTGGTCACGTAGCCGACCTTCGTGCCGTCGATCAGGATCGGCTCGCCGCCGAGCGGGGCGGCGTTTGCATCGTCGAGCAGGATCGGCACGAGACGCTTGGCCAGACCGGCCTTGCGCTCCTCGATCACGGCCTGCTTGCCGATGAAGGCGGGCTTGGCGAGGTTGACGGCGAAGCCGAGACCCGACTGGTCGGCCGTGTAGTCGGTGTGCATGTCGACGCCGGCGAAGCGGTAGCCCTTCTCGATGCGCAGCGACTCGAAGGCGCCGCCGCCGGCCGCGATGATGCCGTGCTCCTGGCCGGCCTCCATCAGCCGCTCCCACACCCAGCTGCCGTACTCGCTGGGCACGTAGAGCTCCCAGCCGAGCTCGCCGGCGTAGGAGATGCGGAGCGCGAGCGCGGGCACGTGCTCGATCCAGATGCGCTGCGCGCGCATGTACGGGAAGGCCTCGTTCGAGAGGTCCTCGGGCACGAGCGGCTGCAGCACCTTGCGGGCGTTCGGGCCCCACAGGCCGCAGACCGCGTACGAGCTGGTGACGTCGCGCAGGCGCACGGCGTCGCCCTCGGGCAGATGGCTGCGCAGCCACGCGACGTCGCGCGGGCCGGAGCCGCCGCCCGTCACGATCAGATAGCTCGTGTCGCTCAGGCGGGTGACGGTGATGTCGAAGACCACGCCGCCGTGCGGGGTGAGGCACGTCGTGTAGACGATGCGGCCGACGGGCACGTCCATCTCGGACGTGCACATGCGGTTGAGCCAGTCGCATGCGCCGGAGCCCTCCACCTCGAGCTTGGTGAACGGCGTGAGGTCGAACAGGCCGACGTGCGACCGCACGCGCGCGTGCTCCTTGCCGATCGTCGGCGACCAGTGGCGCGACTCCCATTCGCCGCGTGTCTGCGTGTGCTCGGGCGCGGGCAGGTTCGCATTGGTCTCGAGCCACTGCGCGCGCTCCCAGCCGGCGCTCTCCAGCATGTAGCCGCCGCGCTCCGACACCCACTCGTGCGAGGGGAGGCGACGCAGGCCGCGCGCGTCGAGCGCGGCATCGAGCGGGTGCAGGATGTCGTAGACCTCGGCGTACTGCCGGCTGCCGCGCGCCAGCACGAAGGCGGGCGCGCCGTGGTGCGGCTGGAAGCGGTCGGGATGCGCACCGCCGAGATCGAGACCGACCGGCTGGCCGGTCATCTGGCGCACGACAGCCTGGGCGGAGCCGGCCGCCTGCGTCACCCAGATCGCCTCGGCGAGGAACAGGCCCTTGGTGTAGGACGACTCGCCGAGCAGCGGGTTGCCGTCGATCGTGAACGAGAAGTGGCCGTTGAAGGTCTCCTCGAGGCCGGCGGCGTGCACGCGCGGCATCAGGGTGCGCGTGGCGTCCCAGGCGTCGGCGAAGTGCTCCTCGCTGAACGGCCCCTGCGCGTTCTGGTGCCCGTCCTCGGCGCGCTCGAGGTCGTCCACCCCGATCGGCAGCGGGTCGTGGGCGTACGAGCCGATGCCCATGCCCTGCCAGCGCTGGCGGTAGTAGACGTCGCGATCCTGGTGGCGGATCATCGGCAGGACCGACTCGACGGGACCGCGCTCGAGGCCCTCGATCGGAGCGCCCCACGCGAACACATGCTCGAGCGGCTGCAGCGGGATCGGCTGGCCGATCATCTTCGCGAGCTCGGGACCCCAGAGGCCGCCGGCCACGAGCACCTGGCCGCACTTGACCACGCCGGACACCGTCTGGACGCCGCGGACGCGGCCGCCCTCGATCAGGACGTCGGTCACGCGCGTGCTCTCCTGGAAGCGCACGCCGGCCTGGCGGCACCACTCCTGCAGCGTGTGGCAGACGGTGACCGCGCGGCAGAGGCCGTCGGTCGGCACGTGGTAGCCGGCGAGCACGGCGCTCTCGTCGATCAGCGGGCAGAGCTCGACGACCTGCTGCGGCGTGATGATGCTGCCCTCGAGGCCGTACGCCATCGCGGCGTTGCGGCGTCGCTCGAGCTCCTTGGCGCGCGCCGGGGTCGTGGCGACCTCGATGCTGCCGACCTCGGCCCATGCCTCGCGCTCGGGCGTGTTGTACGAGCGGTACGCCTCGGCGGACCACTGGGCGAGCGTGCAGAGCAGGCGGCTGGTGCCGGTCTGGAAGACGAGGCCGGGGGCGTGGTACGACGAGCCGCCGGTGTGGCTGAGCGGCCCCTGGTCGATCACCACCACGTTGGTCACGCCGGCCTGGACGAGCTCCCAGGCGGCGGACGTCCCGACGATGCCCGCACCGATGATGACGACGTCGGCCTTGGTATCCATGCTCACGCTCCTTGGGTGGCGCTGCCGGCGCCGGTGGGGGTTCGTTCGATCATCCGCTCGAGCTCTGCCTCCAGCCCGCGATCGCCGGTCTCGATGATCTCGAGCGGGAGGCGCAGGGTCTGAGCGGCACGGGCGGCACCCTCGCGCAGGGCGGGGGTGGGGTCCTGGGCGAGCCAGACGACCCGGGTGTACTCGCGGAAGTAGTCGTCGCGCAATTCGGGATGCCGGTCGAGGCCGAGCTCCTGCACGACGAGCCGGTCGAAGCCCTTGATCAGCGCGTCGGTGAGCAGGAACGTGCCGGGCTGGCTGCCGTGGAGCTCGGCGATGCGGTCGGGACCGGCGAAGACGTCGTAGCAGTGGCTGCCGCGCAGGCGCTCGAGGCCGAGCTCCTCGCAGACCTCGTCGAGGGCGCCGTAGGTGCCGCAGTCGGCGTAGGCCACGACGACGCGGTCGTGCTCCTCGGCCAGCTGCTCGGCGAGCTCGCGCACGGCCGGTGCGATGCGATCGGGGCGCTGGTGCAGGAGCGGCGGCAGCGGGTGCACCGAGACGTCCCAGCCGCGGCGCAGGCGGATCGCGTCGACGTGCTGCGTGAGCACGCCGCACGTGATGACGGCGACGTCGCTCACTTCCCCACCGGGAAGGCGAGCTGCTCGACGAACCGGTCGTTGAAATCGGTGCGCTCGGACAGCTCGACGTACTCGATCTCGTCGATCAGGGCCGCGCCGGCGTGGCGCTCCTGGATCGACAGGATCGCCATCTTGGCGCCCTCGCCCGCGACGTTGCCGGCGCTGATGATGCGCGGGATCGGCAGCTTCGGCACGAGGCCGATGCGGATCGCGCTGGCGGCGGACAGGTACGAGCCGAACGAGCCGGCCAGCAGCACCTGGGCGATGTCGGCCTCGTCGATGCCGAGCTCCTCGATCATCAGGCGCCAGCCGGTGGCGATCGCGGCCTTCGCGAACTGGAGCTCGCGGACGTCGCGCTGCGACAGGTAGACGGCGTTCTCGCCGTCGCCGACCGCGCCCTTCCAGTGCAGGACGAAGACGCGCTCGCCGTTGACGGTGATCATGTTCGGCGCGAGGCCGGGCAGGCGCTCGGCGGCCTCCTCGTCGGTGAGGTACTTGCCGGAGCCGTCGAGCATGCCGACGCGCACCAGCTCGGCGACGGCGTCGACGAGGCCCGAGCCGCACATGCCGATCGGCTCGGCGTCGCCGATCACGCCCAGCTCGATGGCGTCCTCGGTGAGCTTGACGATCTCGATCGCGCCGTCGGCGGCGCGCATGCCGCAGCGGATCGACGCGGCCTCGAAGGCGGGACCGGCGGGCGCGGCGGTGGAGACGATGCGGTCCTGGTTGCCGATCGCGATCTCGCAGTTGGTGCCGACGTCGATG
>CAZPQP010000158.1:0-4718 GCA_964588635.1 uncultured Bifidobacterium sp. | reverse complement strand
CGCAGCGCCTCGAGCGCATCGCGGCGGAACTCCGGCAGCTCGTCGAGGAACAGCACGCCGCCGGTGGCGAGCGTGGCCTCGCCGGGGCGGATGCGCGTGCCGCCGCCGACGAGCGCGGGCGTCGTCGCCGAATGGTGCGGCGCGCGGAACGGGGGCATCCGCACCAGACCGGCGCCGGCCGGCAGCATCCCCGCCGCGGAGTGGATGCGCGTGGCCAGCAGCGCCTGCTCGTCGTCGAGCGGCGGCAGGATGCCCGGCAGGCGCTTGGCCAGCATGGTCTTGCCCACGCCCGGCGGTCCGACCATCAGCAGGTTGTGCCCACCCGCCGCGCAGATCTCCAGCGCGCGCCGTGCACCCGGCTGGCCACGCACGTCGGCGAGATCGGGCACGGCCACCAGCTGGCTGCCCGGTCGCCCTGCCACGGATGCCGGCTGGGCCTCGCCTTGCAGTACCCGGACGGCATGCTGCACCGACTCGCAGCCGAGCGGTCGGCATCCGGGGACGAGGGCGGCCTCGACGGCGCAGTCCGCGGGGCACAGCAGCACCGGGCGATCGGCGCGTACCGCGGCCTCCGCGATGGAGAGGATGCCGGGTACCGGCCGCAGTCGCCCGTCGAAGGCGAGCTCGCCCACCGCCGCCACCTCGTCGACCAGGCGCTCATCGACGGCGCCGTGTCCCGCCAGCACGGCCAGCGCGATCGGCAGGTCGAAGCCCGCGCCCTCCTTGCGCACCTCCGCCGGTGCCAGGTTGACGAGCATGAGCGACTCGACGGTGTTGACGCCCGCGGCGAAGGCCGCGGAGCGGATGCGCGAACGCGCCTCCTGCAGCGCCTTGTCCGGCAGGCCGACGATGGTGAAGCACGGGTTCTTGGGGTTCAGCGACGTGTACACCTCGACCTCCACCGGCGTGGCGTCGAGGCCCGTCAGGGCGAAGGCGTGAGCGCGAGTGAGCATGCACCCCACGCTGACAGGGCGCGTGCGCCCGGCGAGCGACGTCGTGTCACCACGACTGCGCGGAGTCGCGCCGATGCCGCTCGCGCGTGACGGCGCTGCGCCAGATGCGCACGCGCCAGCCGTCGATCGTGACGAGGTCGATGCGCGCCGCGGTCGCCCAGCGATGGCGACGCTGCAGCTGCGTCGTCGCCGCCAGCAGGCGCTCCTCCTGCCGCCACGACAGCGCGTGGACCGCGGGAAAGCGACCGCGGAGGCGTCGGCGCTTCACCTCGACGACGACCAGCAGGCGTCCGCGGCGACACACGAGATCGACCTGCCCGGCCGGCATCCGCACATCACGGTCGACGATCAGATACCCGCGCAGCAGGTAGAGCAGCGCGGCGAGCCGTTCGCCGTCGCGCCCGACCTGTGCGGGGGTCCTACGCAGCCAGCGAGATCGGCGCGAAGGAGTGCCGGTGGGCACGACAGGGACCGAGTCGCGTGATGGCCTCCTTGTGCACGGCCGTGCCGTACCCCGCGTGCGCCCCGAAGCCGTACCCCGGCGAGACGTGGTCGAGCTGCTCCATCACGCGGTCGCGCGTCGTCTTCGCGATGATCGACGCCGCCGCGATCGCAGCGCTCGTGGCGTCGCCCTTGACGAGCGCGCGGTGCGGACGCGCCTGCATCGGCAGCGAGAAGCCGTCGACGAGGAGCTCGGACCCCTCGGGCGCCTGCACCAGATCGAGCGCGCGGCTGAGCCCGCCCAGATTGGCGGCCTGGATGCCGATCTCGTCGATCTCCGCCGCCGAGATCGCCACCACCGAGATCGCGACAGCGGCCGCGCCGATGATCACGGCGAGCTCGTCACGCCGCGTCTCGGACAGCTTCTTCGAGTCGTTCAGGCGCTCCAGGCCCGCCAGATGCTCCGGCGTGAGCGCCCGCGGCTCGAACAGCACGGCGGCGGCCACGATCGGCCCGGCCAGAGCACCGCGCCCGGCCTCGTCGGCCCCCGCCACGAAGCGCGCGCCCAGTTCCCGATCGTGCTGCAGCAATGCGCGTCCGGCGGGCGTGCGGGGAGCCATGCCACGAGCGTAGTCACCCCGTCGGCGCACCATGCGCGCAGTTGCGCGCGGGATGCGCGCCTAGAGGATCTTGAAGCGGTTCAACGGCGTCAGGATCGCGATCACGCGTCCCGCGATCGCGTCCTGCGGGACCGCACCGTACACGCGCGAGTCGATCAGGGTGCCCTGGCGATCATCGGACATCACCCACCAGGTGTCCTCGGGAATGCGGATCGGGCCGAAGTCCGGCGTCGGCGTCTTCAGGTACAGCAGCTCGGACGGATTCGAGCACTCGTCCTCCTCCTGCAACCCGACCGTGGCGTCGGGCAGGTTCTTGCAAAGGTACAGCTTGCCGTCGATCGCACCGACAACCTGGCCGGGCGAGCCGATGATGCGCCCGACGCCCGCGATCGGCTCGGACTGCCCGAGCGCCGCGTCGACGCCCTCGAAGCGATCAACGACGACGATGTCGCCGACCTTGACGGCCGAGTAGCTCTTCGGCACCACGAGGACGCGATCGCCCGATGCGATGCGGTCGCCCATCGCCGCCCTCGGGACGTGCACGCCGTGCGGCCCGATGCGCAGGGCCGCGCCGAAGACGAACGCCGCCAGCAGGAAGCCCAGGGCGAGCGCGACGAGCGAATACGTCGTGGGCCAGTTGAACCCCTCACCCGGCACCTTGCGGATCGAGCGCCGGCGCACGAACGACACGATCGACGCGCCGAGCGGGCCCAGCACGATTGCGAAGACGCCCGCCAGCATGCCCTTGGACCCGCGCAGCGCCGCATCCAGCACCGCCGCGGCAGCCCACAGGCCCCAGACGATCGCCGCCGGCCACATCAGCGGCGCCCAGATCACCGCGCCCAGATAGAGCAGCACGACCAGCAGCAGCCCGCCCAGCGGCCGCGGCCAGCGCATGATCCGCGCCACGCCGAGGAACCGCGGCGGCTTCTTCAGGCTGTTGCGACGGCGCCGGCGATTGAGCTCGATCTGTCGCGTGCTCTCGCGGGTGCCCATCAGCTCACCAGATCGAGATGCGACTCGGCGGCCAGTACGACATGAACGCGATGCCGATCATCTGCTCCTTCGTGATCGAGCCCCAATTGCGCGAGTCGTCGGAGTCGGCGCGATTGTCGCCCATCATGAAGTACCGGTTGTCCGCGATCTTGGTCGGCCCGAAGTCGTCCTGCGGGCTCGACACGAACGGCTGGTCGAGGAAGCCGCATCCCGGCGTGCTCTTGACCGACCCGCCCTCGGTCGGACCGTCGCCGCTGCAGACGTAGACCTTGCCGCCCACCGCGCCGATCGTCTCGCCCGGCATGCCGATCAGGCGCTTCACGAACGTCTCGCTCGACGCCGTGTCGGTGTCGTAGACATCCGCCCCGACGCCGTTGGGGTGGAAGACGATGATCTGGTTGCGGCTCGGGTCCTGGAAGCGCATCGTGAAGCGCGCCGCGATGATGCGCTCGCCGATCGCGATCGTCGGCTCCATCGAGCCGGACGGCACGCGGTACGGCTTCACGATGAACGCCTGCACGAGGTAGGCGATGCCGACCGCGATGACCACGGTGACGACGAGGTCGACGACCGGGTTCTTGCGAATCTCTCTCAGGCTGGCCACGTCGTCACATCCTACGTTCCGCGCTGGCGGACGTCAGAGGGCGCTGCCTACTGGAGCTTCTCGCGGATGCGCGCCTGCTTGCCGACCTTGTCGCGCAGGTAGTACAGCTTCGCGCGGCGCACCATGCCGATCGCACCGACCTCGATCTTGTCGATCTTGGGCGAGTGCAGCGGGAACGTGCGCTCCACGCCGATGCCGAACGACTGCTTGCGGACCGTGAAGGTCTCGCGCGTGCCGTGGCCGTGGCGCTTGATGACGACACCCTCGAAGACCTGCACGCGCTGGCGGTTGCCCTCGATCACGCGGAAATGCACCTTGACCGTGTCACCCGCCTTGAACTGCGGGACGTCACGGCGCTGTGCTGCTTCGATCTCTTCGACGATGTTCATACCGGCGGGGATCCTACCCCAATTCGCCGTCCGACCCCGCAGGTTCCCCCGCGCGGGCCTCCGACTGGGCTCGGCGCCACGCCGCAATGCGGCCGTGATCGCCCGAGCGGAGGATCTCCGGGACCTCCCAGCCGCGGAATTCCAGGGGACGCGTGTAGTGCGGATACTCGGGCAGGCCGTCGAGTGCGGGCGCGAACGACTCCTCCTCCGCCGACTCGTCGTGGCCGAGCGCGCCGGGCAGGAAGCGCGTGACGGCGTCGGTGACGACCATCGCGGCCACCTCCCCGCCCGCCAGCACGTACGGGCCCAGCGAGAGCGTCTCCGTGGCCACGTGGTCGAGCACGCGCTGGTCGAAGCCCTCGTAGCGGCCGCAGAGGATCGTGATCGCGTCGGCCTGCGCCAGCTCGCGCGCGTACGCGTCGTCGAAGCGGCGGCCACGCGCGTCCATCGCGATGATGCGACGGGTCGTGCGGACGTCGTCGAGCGGCTGGCCGTAGACGCCCTCGACGGCCGCCACCGTCGTATCCACGCGCACCACCATCCCCGCCCCGCCCCCGTACGGCGTGTCGTCCACGGCGTGGTGCGGCAGCTCGCTGTACGTGCGCATGTCGTGGATGCCGAGCGCGAGCTCGCCGTCCAGCGCGTTCTTGATGTGCCGCTCCTCGCCGAGCCAATCGAACCAGTCGGGGAAGAGCGTCAGGATGTCGAGCGAGAG
>CAZPQP010000157.1:0-4734 GCA_964588635.1 uncultured Bifidobacterium sp. | reverse complement strand
GACGGCGAGGTCGTCGCCGGCTACCACACCGAGTACGGCGGCATGCGCTACGCGATGTTCGCCGCGGCCGAGTTCGTCAATGCGATCACGCTGTCGGCGCTCGGCGCGGTGCTCTTCTTCGGCGGGCCGACCGGTCCCTACCTGCCGGGCCCGATCTGGATGCTGATCAAGATCGGCGCGTTCCTGTTCGTCCTGATCTGGATCCGTGCCACGCTGCCGCGTGTGCGCTTCGATCAGCTGATGAAGCTGGGCTGGAAGGTCCTGCTGCCCGTGGCCACCCTCAACCTGCTGCTCACCGCGGCAGTGGTCGTGTACCGCTAGGAGGCTGACGATGCTCGATTCCGTCAAGGGCTTCTCGACGACGTTCCGGCACCTGTTCCACAAGCCGGTCACGCAGCAGTATCCCGAGTACAAGCGCCCCGTCTATCCGCGCTTCCGCGGCCGGCACCAGCTGCATCGCCACGACAACGGCCTGGAGAAGTGCGTCGGCTGCTCGCTGTGCGCCGCCGCGTGCCCGTCGGACTGCATCCGGGTCGTGCCGGCCGAGAACACGCCCGACAACCGCGTCTCCGCCGGTGAGCGCCACGCGCGCATCTACGAGATCAACATGGCGCGCTGCATCTTCTGCGGCTACTGCGAGCTGGCCTGTCCGTTCGACGCGATCACCCTCGGCAACGACTTCGAGCTGTCGGAGATCTCCCGTGAGGCGCTCGTGTACACGAAGAGCATGCTGCTCGAGAAGCCCGCGCTGCGCACGCCGTCCGAGGCGATCGACCCGTACGACGTGCCCGCCCAGGGCGAGGAGCACGTGCTCGGCATGTACGACGTCGTCACCGCGACCGATCCGGAAGGGCCGCAGGCCTAGTGGAGATCGTCGTCTTCTTCCTCGCCGCCGCCGCGGCGATCGCCACGGCCGTCGCGGTCGTCGCGCAGAAGAACCCGTTCGTCTCGGCGCTCGCGCTGCTGGGCAACCTCGTGTCGCTCGCGGTGCTGATGCTCCTGCTCGAGGCGCAGTTCGTCGCGATCGCGCAGATCATCGTCTACGCCGGCGCCGTGATGGTCATGTTCCTGTTCGTGATCGCGTACGTCGGTCCGCGCGGCGAGGTCGGCCCGGGCAACCGCAAGCCGTGGCTGGTCTGGCTGGCGATCCTCGCCGGCGCGCTGATCGCGATCGAGGTGATCGTCGTCACCTACGGCGCCACGTTCAGCGACTGGGCCGAGATCGACGGCGGCTACGGCTCGCCCGCCGCGATCGGCAAGTCGCTCGTCACCGACTACCTGCTGGCCTTCGAGGTCGTGTCCGTGATCCTCTTCATGGGCGCCGTCGCCGGCGTCATCTTCGGCACCGGCGGCCGCCCGCGCCGCCTGTCCACCGATGAGGTCCTGGCCAAGGAGGCCGAGTCGGCCGAGCAGCGCCGCCGCGACGCGTCGCGCGCCGTGCTCGACGCCACCCGCGAGTCGATGGGGGAGGGCTCCTGATGGCCGTCTCGCTGCCCTTCTTCCTCGCGCTCAGCGCGATCCTCTTCTCGATCGGCCTGGTCGGCGTGCTGCTGCGTCGCAGCCCGCTGACGATCCTGCTCTCGCTCGAGGTCATGCTCAACTCGGTCAACCTGACGCTCGTCGCGTTCTCGCGCGAGATCGGCGGCTCCGACGGGCAGGTCTTCGCGCTGGTCGTGATGGGCATCGCCGCCGCCGAGGTCGTCGTCGGCCTCGGCCTGGTCGTCGCGATGACGCGCCGCGAGATGGTGCTCGACACCGATGAGCTGAGGACGTTGAACGGCTAGCCATGACCGAACTCGTCTGGATCACCCTCGCGCTGCCCCTCGTCGGCGTCGTCCTGCTGACGCTGCTCGGCATGCGGCTGCCCGCCCGCGGCGCCGGCTGGTTCGCGTCGCTGATCATGCTCGCCGCCTTCGGCTGCGCTGCCGTCGCGACGATCATCCTCGCCACCCGCCCGGAGGAGGAGCGGCAGGTCGTGCAGGTCGCCTGGACCTGGCTGTCCGCCGGCGGCTTCTCGGTCGGCCTCGACATCTGGTTCGACGAGCTCACCGCGGTGATGCTGCTGATCATCACGGGCGTCGGCTTCCTCATCCACGTGTACTCGATCGGGTACATGGAGGGCGATCCGCAGTCGCGCCGTTTCATGGCGTACCTCAACCTCTTCGTCTTCTCGATGCTGCTGCTCGTGCTCAGCGGCAACCTCGTGCTGCTGCTCGCCGGCTGGGGCCTCGTCGGCCTCTCGTCCTACCTGCTGATCGGCTTCTGGCACAACAAGCCGAAGGCGATCAAGGCGGCCAAGAAGGCGTTCATCATGAACGCGGTCGGCGACGTCGGCATCGCGATCGGCGCCTTCCTCCTGTTCGTCGATCTCGGCACGCTCACCTACAGCGGCATCTTCGCGGGCGCGGGTGAGCTCTCCGAGACCCAGGCCTCGATCGCGTGCCTGCTCCTGCTCGTCGGCGCCCTGGCGAAGTCCGCGCAGCTGCCGCTCCACACCTGGCTCCCCGACGCCATGGAGGGCCCGACCCCGATCAGCGCCCTGATCCACGCCGCCACGATGGTCACGGCCGGCGTCTACCTGATCGCCCGCTTCAACCCGCTCTTCCACTACGCGCCGAAGGTGCTCGACCTGATCGTGATCATCGGCGTCCTCGGGCTGCTGATGGCGGGCCTGATCGCGCTCGTCCAGACGGACATCAAGCGGATCATCGCCTTCTCGACGATGAGCCAGATCGCCTACATGTTCGTCGGCGTCGGCCTCATGTCGTACTGGTCCGGCGTCTTCCACCTCTTCACGCACGCGTTCTTCAAGGCGCTGCTGTTCCTCGGCGCCGGCCTCGTGATCCACGCGCTGCACGGCGAGCAGGACATCCGCAACATGGGCGGCCTGCGCAAGCAGCTGCCGAAGGTCTACTTCTGCATGATGATCGGCGCGCTCGCGCTGTCCGGCATCTTCCCGTTCTCCGGCGGCTTCTCGAAGGACGCGATCCTCGCCTCGGCGCTGTCGGTCGATACGCCGATCGGCTGGATCGCCTACGTCGGCGGCCTCGTCGGCGCCCTGCTGACGGGCATCTACACGTTCCGCCTGATCTTCATGGTGTTCCACCGCCGCATGTCGCCGTACGCCGAGAACGTCATCCCGCACTCGGTCAAGCACCACGGCGAGGGTCCCAGCACGATGCTCTGGCCGGTCTACATCCTGTCGATCGGCGCCGCGTTCGCCGGCCTCCTGCAGATCCCGGGCGTCACGCACGTCTTCCTGTCGTGGCTCGAGCCGATCTCGCCGTTCGGCATGGTCGAGCCCAGCGCCGGGCAGGAGTGGCTCACCACGC
Source organism: uncultured Bifidobacterium sp. (assembly GCA_964588635.1). GTDB lineage: Bacteria > Actinomycetota > Thermoleophilia > Gaiellales > F1-60-MAGs149 > F1-60-MAGs149. The sequence continues at coordinate 1,402 of CAZPQP010000157.1, read as the reverse complement.
TGATCGGCACCGTCGTCGGCCTCACCGGCATCGCCATCGCGTACCACCTGTACGCGCGTGAGAACACGGCGCCCGAGCTGATCCGCAACGGGCATGGCCGTCTGATCCACCGCGCGCTCGAGCGCCGCCTCTACTGGGACGACCTCTACCTGTGGATGTTCGAGAAGCCGCTGCAGTGGGCCTCGGCCTTCCTCAACCGCGACGTGGACAGCCCGGCCTTCCGCTGGGCGCCGCTCGACGGCGTCGGCCAGCTGACGGCCTTCTTCGGCCGCTCGTTCGCGATCATCGAGAACGGCATCGTCCGCATGTACGCGCTGGTCTTCGCGCTCGGCATCGGCGCCGTCATCCTCTACCTGCTGGTGCGTGGCTAGATGATCACCGTCTCCTGGCTCATCGCCGTCCCCGCCATCGCGGCGATCGTCATCCTGCTGCTGCCGTTCGGACGGAAGATCGCGGGCTATCTCTCGCTGCTCGTGTCGCTGGCCGTCGCCGGCGCCGTGATCGGCTTCATCTACCGCTTCGAGCCGCTCGGCGGCCTCCAGTTCGCCGACAACATCGCGTGGATCGAGTCGCTCGGCGTGCGCTGGCACGTCGCCGTGAACGGCGTGTCGCTTGCGATGATCGCGATCACCGCGCTGATCACGTGCTGCGCGATCGGCTACGGCATGTGGGCGGGGCGCGAGCGCTCGCACGCCTCGTTCGCCCTGCTGCTGCTCACCGAGGCGTTCCTGATGGTCGTCTTCACCGCGCAGGATCTCGTCGTCTTCTACATCGGCTTCGAGGGCATGCTGATCCCGCTGCTCGTGCTGCTCGCGGCGTGGGGCGGCAAGGGCCGCAAGGCCGCGATGGTCCAGGTGATCGCCTACACCGCGATGGGCACCCTGCTGATGCTGCTCGCCATCGCGTGGCTCGGCTTCACCGCGCCCGGCGGTCCGAACTTCGACATGGCGGCCGCGATCGGCCGCGGCAACGACTGGGTCTTCGCCGCGTTCGCCCTCGCGCTGGCGATCAAGTCGCCGCTGTTCCCGCTCCACGGCTGGGTCCTGCCCGCCTACCGCGAGTCCTCGCCGGAGGTCGCCGCGGTGCTCAGCGGCGTCGCGTCCAAGGCCGGCGGCTTCGCCTTCCTCGCGATCCTCGTGCCGCTGTTCCCGCAGCAGTCCGCCGAGTACGCGTGGGTGTTCATCACGCTCGGCGCGATCGGCTTCCTCTACGGCGCGTTCCTCGCCTTCCGCCAGCCGGACGGGCGCGGCGTCGTCGCCTACTCGTCGATCGCCCAGATGTCCTTCATCGTGCTCGGCGTGTTCCTGCTCAACTCGCGGGGCTCGACCGGCGCGACGTTCCAGATGGTCAACCACGCCCTCGTGTCGGCCGCGCTGTTCCTGCTCGCCGGCTGGCTCGAGAC
>CAZPQP010000156.1:0-4756 GCA_964588635.1 uncultured Bifidobacterium sp. | reverse complement strand
CGTGGGCCTCGCCGGCCTGATCCTGCTGCCGCTGCCCTTCATCCGCTCGATGGGCGTGGGCGGCATGGTCATCCCGCTCATCTCGATCTTCGCCGCCGTCACGCTCCTGCCCGCCCTGCTGTCGATCTTCGGCGTCTGGCTGGGCAGGATCCGCGTCGTGCCGGTGCGGGTCCTCGAGTCGCGCATGGACGGCGACAGCGGCTTCTGGGTGCGCCTCTCCACATCGATCATGCGTCGCCCGTGGCCGTTCCTCGTCGTCGGCTCCGCGCTGCTGATCGCGCTCGCCGTGCCGACGCTGTGGATCTCCATGACCCCGGGCTCCAACAAGGGCCTTCCCGAGCAGAGCGAGGCCGTGCAGGGCATGCTCCGACTCGAGCGAAGCGTGGGCGAGGGGACGCTCGCACCGAGCCAGATCGTCATCGACACGGGCCGGCCCGACGGCGTCTGGGCGCCCGCGCAGCTCGCCGCCATCGGCCGTCTCGCCACGGAGCTGCGCGCCGACCCGGCCATGAGCACGCAGCCGACCGCCGTCGCCGCCGTCTCCGATCTGATGGCCAAGGGCGACACCCCGGCGGCGCGCAAGCAGGCGGTCACCGCCGGGCTCGTGAACGCCACCGGGCAGTACGCGCTCGTCCTCGCCGCGTCGCGTGATGCCTACGGATCGGAGGAGGCGCAGGACCTCGCCCGCCGCATCCGCGAGCTGGACGTCACCACGGCGAGGTTCCCGGCCGGCACCACCGTGCTCGTCGGCGGTGGGCCCGCGGCCGGCGTGGACTTCATCGACCAGATCTACGGCTCCTTCCCGTACCTGATCGCGTTCGTGCTCAGCGTCTCCTTCATCCTGCTGATGCGCGCCTTCCGCTCGATCCTGCTCCCGCTCAAGGCCGTCATCCTCAACGTGCTCAGCGTGGCCGCCGCCTATGGCCTGCTGGTGATGGTGTTCCAGTTCGGCTGGGGGGAGTGGGCCGGGCTCCCGCAGACCGGGCAGGTCGAGGCCTGGATCCCGATCTTCCTGTTCGCGATGCTGTTCGGCCTCTCGATGGACTACGAGGTCTTCCTCGTGACCCGCATGCGGGAGCTGTACGACACCGGCCTCTCGAACGAGCAGGCCGTCGCGCAGGGCCTGCAGCGGACCGGGCGCATCGTCTCGGCCGCGGCGATCATCCTCGTCGCCGCGTTCGGCGGCTTCCTGCTCGGCTCGTTGGCCGCGTTCCAGCAGTTCGGCCTCGGGCTCGCCGCGGGCATCCTGATCGACGCGACGCTGATCCGCATGATCCTCGTACCCGCCTACATGCGAATCGCGGGCGACGTCAACTGGTACCTCCCCGACTGGCTGGCGCGCATCCTGCGCGTCGAGCCGTCGCCGATCCGCCGTTCCTGACAAACCCGGCGCGCGCCGGTACTGTTCGGACATCGCACGGACCCGGGGAGGGGACATGAGCACGGATCTCGATTACGTCATCGTGGGCGGCGGCACTGCCGGTTCGGTGATCGCGGCGCGTCTGACGGAGAACCCCGAGATCAAGGTCGGCCTGATCGAGGCCGGACCGGACGACCGCCAGTTCGACGAGGTGCTCAAGATCAAGCGCTGGCTCGAGCTGCTCGAGAGCGATCTGGACTACAAGTACACGACGCAGATCCAGCCCAACGGCAACTCGCACATCGTGCACAGCCGCGCCAAGGTGCTCGGCGGCTGCTCCTCGCACAACACGATGATCTGGTTCAAGCCGCTCCCGGGGGACTGGGACGACTGGGCCAACCAGGGCGCCGCCGGCTGGGAGGGCGCCAACATGGAGCAGTACTACACGAAGCTCCCCAACAAGCACCAGATCGTGCCCGAGCAGGACCGCGATCCGATTCTCCCCGATTGGATCGAGTCCGCCGTGGCCGCGACCGGCGTGCAGAAGTCGCCCGACTGGAACGCCGAGCCGTTCAGCGATGGTGCCGGCTTCCTCGACGTCGCGTACGACCCCGACACGGGCGTCCGCTCGTCGGCGAGCGTCGCCTACCTGCATCCGATCATGGACACGCGCGAGAACCTGCACGTGATCCTCAATACGCGCGCCCTGCGCGTCAATCTGACCGGCGACCGCGCCACCAGCGTCGACTGCGTGAACGAGCTGACCGGCGAGCGCATCACGTACTCCGCTGCCAAGGAGATCATCCTCTGCGCCGGTGCGATCGACTCGCCGCGCCTGCTGCTCCTGTCGGGCATCGGCCCCGCCGACGAGCTGCGCGAGCTCGACATCGACGTGCAGCACGATCTGCCGAGCGTGGGCGGCGAGATCCTCGATCACCCCGAGTCGATCATCATCTGGGAGCTCAAGAAGCCGCTCGGGCCCCAGACCGCGATGGGCGCGGACTGCGCGCTGTTCGTCAACCGCCTCAAGCAGGACGACCGGCCCGACCTGATGTACCACACGTACCAGCTCCCGTTCACGCTCAACACGGAGCGCCTCGGCTACCCGGTGCCCGAGAACGTGATCTGCATGACGCCGAACATCCCGCGCACGAAGTCGCGCGGTCGGCTGTGGCTGCTGTCGAAGAACCCGGACATCAAGCCGGCGATCGACTTCGGCTACTTCACGGATCCCGACGGCTACGACGAGCAGACCATCGTGGACGGCCTCGAGATCGCCCGCGAGGTCGCCGCCACCGGCCCCTTCAAGGACTGGATCAAGCGCGAGGTCGCGCCGGGTCCCAGGATCACGTCGCGCAAGGATCTCTCCGCGTACGGCCGCGCCGCCCACCACACGGTGTACCACCCGCTGGGCGGCTGCAAGATCGGCGCCGTGGACGACCCGACCACCGTCGTCGGCCCCGACATGAAGGTCAAGGGGATCGACGGCCTGCGCGTGGCTGACGGCGCGATCTTCCCGGCGCTGACGACGGTCAATCCCGTCGTCGGCATCCACATGATCGGCGAGAAGTGCGCCGATCTGATCCTCACGGGGCAGTAGCGATCAGGTGCTGGCAGCGCGGGCCCGGCTCACCTGGGCCGCGGTCACCGCTGCCAGCACGATCACGCCGCCGAGCACCTGCTCCGCGGTGAGCACCTGGTCGAGCGCCACCCACGCCACGGCGCCGGCGAGGATCGGCTCCAGCATCGCGGTCACCGACGCGCCGTCCGCGCCGATCCGATGGACGCCCGCGAGCATCAGCGCGAACGGCACCACCGTGCCCAGCACGACGACGAAGGCGCAGTAGAGCCAGGCCGGGGCGTCGAGCGGCGCGGTGGAGGCCGTCGTGGCGAGCGCGCTCCACGGGAACGACCACCACGGCATCACGATCGACAGCACGACGGCGCCGAAGGCCAGCCCGATGCCGAGCACGGCGGGGGCGGATCGCACGCGCGTCAGGGTCTCGGCGTGCAGGACGTAGTAGGCGTAGGCGACGCCCGCCGCCACGCTCCAGAGGATGCCCACGGTGGACAGGCCGGCCAGCTGACCGCCACCGACGCCGAGGACCAGCGCCAGGCCGCCGAGCGCCACGGGGATCGCCACCCACGCCAGCAGGGGCAGCGAGCGCTTCCACACGAAGCGCACCCACAGCGCCACCAGCAGCGGCGCCGAGTACTCGATGATCAGCGCGATCCCGATGGGCACGCGGTCGATCGCCTCGAAGTACGTCCACTGGACGCAGACGAGGCCGATGCCGCCGAAGGCGAGGAAGGGCAGGATCTCGCGCCGTCGCAGCCGCAGTGCCGCCCGGTCGCGCCAGAGCAGCCAGAGCAGGAGCAGCAGCGCCGAGGCGGTGATCCGGATCTCCGCCAGGCGGGCCGGCTCGACGCCGGCGTCCATGACGACGCGCGACACCGTGCCGTTGACGCCCCACAGCGTCACCGCGCCCACGACCATCAGCGTGCCGGTGAGCATTCGCGAGGCGCGCATCGCCGGTAGCCTACGGGCAGTGCTCGCCGACTCCGCCATCCTGCCGCTCGCCACGGCCCTGATCGCCGGTGGGTTGGCGGCGCGCATGGCCGGCAGCACGACGCGCTCGTTCGCCCCCTCCAAGCCCCTCTGGGCGATCGGCCTCCTGCTCTTCGCGGCAGCGAGCGCAGCTGCCGCGTACGGCACGGCGGACGGGTGGGGGAGCGTCTCGTTCCGCATCTACTACCTGACGGGGGCGTGCCTCTGCGTCGCGGTCCTCGGCGCCGGCAGCGCCTTCCTCGCCCTGCCGCGCCCGGTGGCGCTGATCCTCTTCGGCATGACGATCACCGCGGTGGTCGGCGCCACGGTGACCGTCCTGATCGCCCCGGTCGACACCAGCGCCTTCGCCGACCTCCAGGGGCACGCGGCACCGCCCAACAGCGCCATCGGCGGCCACGCGGCGATCTGGGCGATCGCGATGAACAGCGTCGGGACGGTGCTCCTCGTCGTGGGGGCGGGCGTCTCGCTCGCACGCCGCCGCCGCGTCGGCCCCAACGTCGCGATCCTCGCCGGCGTGATCATCATCGCCCTCGCGGGCACGCTGACCCGCTTCGGCGGCCTGGAGACGCTCTACCTCGGGCAGATGGTCGGCTTGGTCGTCCTCGGCGCCGGCATGGAGTGGGCCAACCGCGCCGGCCAGCGCGCGGGGCGCATCCCGCCCATCGCCACCGCCTAGCGGCCTCGCCCGGGTACGAGGATCGGTGCGAGCGCCGCCGTCGCCGCGCCCACCGCGATGATCGTCACGCCCGCACCTTGAGCGGCGAACGATCGGTCCCGAACAGCAGCATCGCGAAGACGATCGTCGTCACGGGGGACAGCACCCCGAG
>CAZPQP010000155.1:0-4758 GCA_964588635.1 uncultured Bifidobacterium sp. | reverse complement strand
GTTGGTGATGTCCTCGAGCGTGGCGAAGCGACGCAGCGGGATGTTCTCCGTCATCGCGGCGCGGATCTCCTCGGTCGGGAAGAGGTTGGCGGAGGCGGCCTCGGTCTCCGTCGGTCCCGGGGCGAGGCAGTTGACGCGGATGCCCATGGGGGCCCACTCGACGGCGAGCGTCTTGGTGAGGTTCCAGACGCCGGCCTTCGCAGCCGCGGAGTGCGCCGTGCCGGGGTTCCCGGTCCACGCGTAGGTGGCGATGATGTTGAGGATCGAGCCGGTGTCCTTGGCCGCGTTGGGGAAGCCGAGGCCGAAGGCGCGCGAGCAGTAGAACGTGCCGTTGAGGACGATGTCGATGACGGCGCGCCAGCCGTTGGGCGACATGTCGATCGCGTTGGCGACGAAGTTGCCGGCGGCGTTGTTGACGAGCGTGTCGGGCGCGCCGAACGTCGAGGTGGCACCGGCGAAGAAGGCGTCGATCTGCTCGGGGTCGCGGACGTCGCACTGGAAGTGCGCGCACGCGCCGCCGGCGGCCTTGACGAGCTCGACGGTCTCCTCGAGCGGCTCGGGGCGCCGGCCGCAGATGGCGATCTTGGCGCCGCGCGAGCCGAGGTCGATGGCCATGGCGCGGCCCATGCCGCTGCCGCCGCCGGTGATCGCGATCACGCGTCCGTCGATGCCTGTGCTCATGCGTCGTCCTCCATCGTCTCGGCGTCTGCGCCGCTCAGGGGCACAAGGTACTGGTCCAGCACGTCGTCGGCGAAGGCACGCGCAGCGCCCATGGCGCCTTCGACGTTCTCGCGGAAGCGGTCGGGGGCGCCTTCGCGCGACAGCATGCGGATGGCGTTCCAGAGCTTCTCGGCGAGCGGCTCGAGCGGGTCGATGCCGGCGCCGGTCAGGCGGGCGGAGACCTGGCCGGCGGTCTCCTTGAGGAGGTCGAAGCGGTCGGCGATCAGCGAGGCCGCGCCCGCGAGCCGGTCGAGATACGCGGGGTCGGCGACGCGGATGCCCTGCACGAGCGGCTGCAGCTCCTCGAGCGCCTGGTACATGGCGTGGGTGGCGAGCTCGGCGTCGGCCTCCCCCAGCTCCCCGGACAGACGCCAGGCCTCGGCGAGCAGCGGCAGGGCATCGTCAATGGCGAGCGCGGCGGCGGTCTCCTCGGCGGCCTCGCAGATCGCGGCGAGCTCGACGGCCTGGCGGATGACGCGGCGCTCGTCGAGCGGCGCACCCTCGGCGTCGATGACGACCCAGCTGTACGCGTCGCCCTGCGGCACGGCGCAGATGAACAGGTCGCCGCGGCGCAGGTCGCTGGCGGGGACGACGGCGCGCGGCGCGGTGCCCGCGAGGGCCTCGACGTGGGCCGCGGCGGCCTCGATCGCGATAGGTTCCATGCCGCGAGCGTAACCGGAATCACCCTCTCCGAGGACAGGCGGCAGTCCCGGGGACGGGTTGGGGTAGGATTGAGCCATGGCACAGACCTCTGAGCAGCAGGCACCCACCACCGGGATCTCCGACGCGGTCGTCGAGTGGCGACGCGAGACGCTGGAGCGGGCCGGTCTCGACAGCGATCGCGCCGAGCGCATCGCCGCGTCCGACGCCGATCTGCACGAGGCCGTCCGCCTGCTCGAGCAGGGCTGCGCGCCCGAGCTGCTCGAGCGCATCCTGCTCTAGGACGCCCCCGAAACGCGAAAGGGGCGCCGCCCGCAGGCGACGCCCCTCGCATGTGCGCGCCTAGACGGCGGCTTCGTTCTTGGGCTTGAGGATCACGACGACGTAGATGATCGCCGCGATCGCGCCGCCGGCCAGCGGGCCGACGATGTAGAGCCAGGCGTTGTCCCAGTTGCCCGAGACGAGCGCCGGGCCGAACCAGCGGGCCGGGTTCATCGCGGCGCCGGAGACGGGGCCGCCCATCAGGATGTCGAAGAACACGACGAAGCCGATCGGCAGGCCGGCGACGATCTTGAAGGCGCCACGCGGATCCACGCCGACCGCCATCACGGTGAAGACGAGGAAGAACGTGAGGATGCCCTCGACGAGGAGACCCTGCCCGGCGGTGTAGTCCAGACCCAGGCCGGGCGTGCCGAGACCCGTCGCGTCCTTGACGGCCGCCGTGTAGATGACGGTCAGGGCGAGCGCGGCCACCGTGGCGGCGACGAGCTGGGTCACGACGTACGCGACGAACTCGATCGGCTTGATGCCCTTGCCGATCAGGACGCCGAGCGAGACTGCGGGGTTGAAGTGGCCGCCCGAGATGTGGCCGAGGGCGGAGACCATCACGGCGATGACGAAGCCGTGGGCGGCGGCGATGCCGACGAGGGCCCCGCCGGTCGGGTCCCACTGGGCCATCGTCATGATCGCGCCTGCACCGATGAAGATCAGGGCGAAGGTGCCCACGAACTCCGCGAGCAGGCGTGCAGGTGCGTTTTCCACCAGGTGTGCCTCCTGCGGGAAGGATTCCCGCGTCGATTACGGCACCGCCTTCGCCTGTGTTCGTCATTTCCCTGCCCCTGCCGCGAAGATGCAACAGATGCTCGCGTTCACCCACGACCGCTGGACGTTTCCCCTGCCGCCGACGAACCGGTTCCCGCAGGCGAAGTACCGTCTCGTGCGCGAGCGGGTGGAGCGGGTGCCGGGCATCGAGGTGCGCGAGGCCGCCCCGATCACGTGGGACGACGCGCTGCTCGTGCACGAGGCGGAGTGGATCCGCCGCATCCGCCATGGCCTGCTGACGCGACGCGAGGAGGCGGCGCTGGGCCTGACGTGGTCGCCGGAGCTGGCCGAGCGCACGCTGCACGCCACGGGCTCGACGGTCGCGGCGGCGCAGGCGGCGCTCGAGGACGGCGTGGCGGCAGCCCTCGGCGGGGGCACCCACCATGCGCACCGCGCGGTCGGGCGCGGCTACTGCCTCGTCAACGACGTCGCCGTCGCCATTCACCTTATGCGTTCTTCCGGATTCATCGGAAAATGCCTAATCCTTGATCTGGACGTGCATCAGGGCGACGGCAACGCGGACTGCTTCGCCGCCGACCCCGACGTCGTCGTCGTGTCGCTCCACGGCGCCCAGAACTACCCGTTCGTGCGCGTGCCCGGCGACATCGACGTCGACGTGCCCGACCGCACGGGTGACGACGGCTATCTCGCACTGCTCGACGACACCCTCGCCCGCCTCGACGCCCACGGCCCCTTCGCCTTCGCCTTCCTGCTCGCGGGCGCCGACCCGTGGGAGGGCGATCGCCTCGGCCGCCTCTCCCTCACCCTGCCGGGCCTCGAGGAGCGCGACCGCCGCGCGATCACGTGGATCCGCGACCGCGGCATCCCGCTGGTCGTCACGCTCGCCGGCGGCTACGGCGAGCCGATCGAGACCACGGCCGACATCCAGGCGCGCAGCGTGGCGCTGGCCGCCGAGCGCGGCTAGAGCAGTCCGCGCAGCTCCACGAAGTCCGGCGCGGGCACGAACCCGAGCTTGCGGTTGATGGCGCGCATCGGCTCGTTGCCGACCGCGTTCTCCGTCGTCATGCGCTCGGCACCGGCGGCGATCGCCCAGCCGATGGCGGCGTTCTTGAGCGCCTGCGCGATGCCGCGCCCCTGCCAGGCGCTGCGCGTCCCGGTCATCATGTGCCCGACGCTGCGGCCGCGCTCCTGGAGGAGCAGCCGGCAGTAGCCCACGACGGCATCGTCGGCGACCGCCAGCAGGTAGCCGTCGAGCGGTCCGTTGGGGACGTCGACGTCGCGCACGCTCCACTCCTCGAAGGTGCCGGCCTCGACCGGATCCGGGTCGGGCAGGGCCGCGAAGATCTCGACCGCCGCCTCGTAGGCGCTCGGACGCAGATCGGGACGCGCCGCGAGCGAGGTGATCTCGACCCCCGCAGGGAGGCGAACCTCGGGGGCGGCCAGCCCGGCGAGCGGCAGCTCGACGCACGCCATGCGGTCGAATTCGGTGAAGCCGCGGTGGCGCAGGAACGCGAGGCCATCCGGGCGCCCGTCGCTGCAGGGCACGTTCAGCTCGGCCTTGCCCTTCTCGCGGCACACCCCGCTGGCCCAGGCGAGGAGCGCGGAGCCGACGCCCCGTCGCCGGTGCTCCGGCAGCACGCCTAGGGCGCACCACAGGTCAGGAGACTCGGGTGAGTAGACCCAGATCCGCCCGACGGTGCCGACGCCGACGGGCACGCCGTCGAGCCGGGCGATGACGCGCCGCATCTCCGGATCGAGGGGGCGCTGCGCGAGCATCAGCTCGGGCGAGCGCACCCACTCGGGCTGCGTCGCGAACAGCAGGTCCGAGACGACGGCGAGCCCGTCCTCGTCGAACCCGACCTCGACGAGCTCGAGGCCGCTCGGGCTCATCGCCCCTTGAACGTCGGCGCGCGCTTCTCGGTGAAGGCGCGCAGGCCCTCCTTCGCATCCTCGGTGGAGAAGAGGATCGAGAAGAGGTCGGCCTCGACCATGTAGTTGGTGGCGAGGTCGCCGGCGAGGGCGCGGTTCGTGGCCTCCTTCGCGTACGCGATGGAGACGGGGCTCTTGGAGGCGATCACCTTGGCCATCTCGATGGCGGTCGGCAGCAGGTCCGCGATCGGCACGACGTGCTGGGCGAGCCCGCGGGCGAGCGCCTCGTCGGCCTTGACGCGGCGGCCCGTGAAGATCAGCTCCTTGGCGAAGCCGATCGACGTGGTGCGCGCGAGGCGCTGCGAGGCGCCCCAGCCGGGCATGATCCCGAAGTCGACCTCGGGCTGGCCGAAGACGGCGTTCTCGGAGCAGATGCGGATGTCGCAG
>CAZPQP010000154.1:0-4792 GCA_964588635.1 uncultured Bifidobacterium sp. | reverse complement strand
CTGGATCCTCGATGACGACGGCAGACCGCTGCACGATGAGGCCCCGGGCGTGAACGTCATCTTCGAGCGCACGGCACGCGGCTCCGAACTCGTGGCCGCGGCGGTCGAGGCGGGCGCGCTCGAACTCGCCGAGCTATCTGAGCGCGACTTCGAGTGCATGCACGCCGACCACCGCGGCTACCGCCTCGGGGAGCCGGGCCGACTGGCCGCGCTGCGCGAGGCGGGCGCCGCCGAGCCGCGCACGCAGGGCTACCGCTTCGCGCAGATGATCGAGCTGGCGGGCGACGACTGCCTCGCCGCCCAGCGCGACGGCACGCTGGCCCGCATCGCGCAGGGCCAGGCCTCCGAGCCCCTCGTGTGAGTTAACAGAGGGGTCTGACCCCTCTGTTAACCACCGTGCAGGCTGAGAGCCAGGTTTACAGAGGGGTCTGACCCCTCTGTTAACCACCGCGAGGTGGTCTCAGACCCAAGAGTGCAGCACCTCGCCGCCGGGGAACGTGTAGCCCGACGAATAGCGGTACGCGCCGACGATCTCGCGCGGTGCCAGCGCCATGTGCTCCTCGATGTCGGAGGGCAGGAACGTGAGGCCGCCCTTGCCGACCCAGAGCTCCTCGCCGAAGGTCATGTTCTCGGCGCCGAGGCGGACGAGTTCGAGCACCGACGGCTTGGCGCCGCGCACGATGCTCGGGAAGTGCCGGATGTGGAACAGCGGGCGCCCCATCGGCGGCGGCAGCTCCTCGCGCGTGATGCGCCGCTCGACCTCCATCGTGCCCTCGATCAGCCGCTCGCCGTGCGCGACCACGTAGCCCTTGAGGCGCGTGCCCGGGCCGAGCGGCTGCTGGACGGGGTTGAGCGGGTGGTAGTCGCTGATGTGCACCTGCCCGAGCTTCTTGGCGAAGCCCATGAACCAGCCGCGCGCCATCGTGAAGTCGTTGCTCACCCAGATCTGCAGGCAGATCTGACCCGGCTCGCCCTGGTACGAGCAGTTGACCCAGATCGCCGCCTCCTGGTACTGCGTGCGCTCGGGGTTGGCGAAGGCGAGGTCCTGATCCGCGTCCCAGACCGACCACCAGCGGCTGAACGCCACGTAGGCCATGTCCGGCTCCGGCCCGGGCTCGAGCGGCGCGGGCAGGTACGAGGCGATCACGTCGGGGTCGGCGCGGTACGCGATGTTGAGGTACTCGGTCGCGTAATGCCACGGCATGTCGCCGACGATCGACGACTTGCCGCCCGGCGTGAGCGGGTAGCTGAAGCCCTTGAGATCATCGATCGACGTCATGCGCGCGTCCTCCCGGTGTGCGCGGGCCAGCCTACCAGCGTCAGGCGTCGGCTCCGGCGCCGAGCGCGCGCCGGACCGACGCCGCCGCGTCAACGCCCGTAGAGGCCGCGGTCTCCATCGCGCCGAACTCGCCGACCCAGTCGCCGGCGAGGAAGATGCGGTCCGCGATGCCCCGCTCCAGCGTCTCCTGCACGCGCCAGCGCCCTGGTGTGGCGTGCGGCACGGCGTGCTGCCAGGGCATCAGCCACGTCTCCGCGATGTGGCCCCGCGTCTGCGGGTAGAGCCGGTGCAGATCGTCGAGGAAGGCGCGCTCCATCTCGGCCTCCGACAGGCCCGCGAGCGCCCGGGCGCGGCCGCCGCCGCCGTAGACCATCAGCAGGCTCCCCTGCTTCGGTGCTCCGGTCGAGTGCAGCGCGTTCGAGTGGTTGAAGAACATGTTGAAGCGGCAGTCCGGCGTGAGCAGCGAGTAGATGTCGTCCCAGGGCATCGGCTCGGTCTCATCGGTGAGGACGCTGAGCACGGTCGTCGGGCCGATCGTGACGCGGTCGAGCGCCGTCGCCATGTCGCCGGGCAGGCTGGTGCCCAGCAGCGCGGGGATGTGCGGCGCGGGGAGCGCGAGGATGGCGGTGCGCGCACGGACGGTGCCCGCGCCGTCGGGGCCCGTGTAGTCGATGTCGACGCCGCTGCCGGTGAGCGTCACCCGCGTCGCGGCGGTGTGGAGACGGATGTGCGCGGCCAGGTCGCGGCCGAGCGCCTCAGGCAGCAGGCCCGACCCGCCGCGCATGTTGCGCCCGAGGTCGCCGCCGTCCCAGACGTGCGCGAACAGGGTGGCCATCGAGGCCTGCGTGATCGAGTCGAGGTCGCCGCTCGACCGGTTGCACAGCGCCTGGAAGATGCGCTCGGCCTCGGGATGCAGTGCGCCGAGGTAGTCGCCGAAGGCCGTGTCGCCACCGGCCTGCATGGAGCGCAGGCGAATCGTGGCGTCCGTGTCCCCGGGGCGGCGCGCGGCGGCGGCCTCGTGCTCGGCGACGGCGCGGCGCACCTTGAGCCCCGCACGCGCGAACGACACGCGCCCGCCGAGCGACAGGGAGAGCCGGAACGGGAACGCCTCGGGCCGCGTGCCGACGACGATGCGGTCGTTGAGGGCGATGTTGAGCATCGAGCCGGTGATCGGCAGGACCTCGAGGCCGAACTCCTCGACCTGGCGGCCGACGATCGAGTCCGGCGGCGGGAACATGTGCGCGCCGACGGACAGTGCGAGATCGCCGCGGCGCTTCGACCAGATACGACCGCCCACGCGGTCGGTCGCCTCGAGGATCAGCGGGTCGCGGTCGCGCAGCTCGCGCGCCGCCGTCATGCCGGCGATTCCGCCGCCGACGATCACGACATCGCGTTCCTCGATCACGCCGTCATCCTATCGGAGCATGGCGAACGGCCGCCTAGCGTCCCTTCCAGACCGGATCCCGTCCCTCCGCGAAGGCGGCCGCGCCCTCGACCTGGTCCTCGGAGGCCTTCACGGCGATCACGCTCGGCAGCGTCTCGCGGAAGGCGAGCGCGTCGTGCTCCTTCATCCCGCCGGTCTCCTGCACCGTCTCCTTGATCGCCCGCAGCGGCAGCTGCGCACCGGCCGCGAGCTGCTGCGCCAGCTCGAGCGCGGCGCCCAGCGACTGCCCGGAGGGCACGACGCGATTGACGAGCCCCCAGCGCTCGGCCTCGGCCGCGTCCATCCAGCGCCCGGTCATCATCAGCTCCATCGCGACGTGGTACGGCATGCGGCGGGGCAGGCGCACGGCGGCGGACTCCGCGAGGATCCCGTGGTGGACCTCCATCAGCGCGAAGCGCGCGTGCTCCTCCATGATGATCAGATCGGCGCCGAGCGCGATCTCGAAGCCGCCGCCCACGGCCATGCCGTTGACCGCGGCGATCACGGGCTTGAGCAGGCCGATCGGGTACTCGAGCCCGCCGAAGCCGCCGGGCCCGAAGTCCGTGTCCATCCCCTCGCCCGCCGCGGCGGCCTTGAGGTCCCAGCCGGCCGAGAAGAACTTCTCGCCGCCGCCGGTCAGCACGCCGACCTTGAGCTCGGGGTCGTCGCGCAGCAGCGCCCACGCGTCGTTCATGGCGCAGCTCGTCGCCGCGTCGACGGCGTTCGCCTTCGGCCGGTCGAGCATCACCTCGAGCACGTCCCCGTGCCGTGTCACCTTCACCGCATCGCTCATGGCGCCTCCTCGTTCGGAGGCACAGCGTACCGTCGGGGCTCAGGCCTCGGGCACGAGGTAGCGGTCGGCGATGCCGAGGAGCGTTCGCCACGTAGCCGCGTCCACGTGGACGCCCTCGGCGCACGCCTCGGTCCAGCGAGACGCACGCGCGGCGGCTGTGGTGATCTGGCCGCTCCGGGGCATCGCCGCGATCAGCACGATGCCGTCGTCGACGGCCGGGACGTCGATGCCGCCGTCGTCGTCGAAGCGCGCCGCGTCGCCACCGGCGGTGACGGCGCAGCCGCCGTGCGCCGTGCCACCGGCGAAGTCCACGGCGGCGATGCCGTGCGGCAGCGCGCCGAGCAGTGCGTGCGCACCCCTCTCGCCCGGCAGCGCGATCGCCGCATCGGGATGGGCGCCGAGCCAGTCGAGCGCCATGCGCGCCTGCAGGACGAGAGCGCGGCGTGCGGGGTCGGTCAGGCGGGCCGGCACGCCGTCGTCCACGCGGGCGCCGATGCGCCCTGCGGGAATGCGATCGAGGGCCTCGACCGCGAGTGCGAGGCCGCCGGCGCCATCGACCTCCGCCACCGCGCAGGCCTCCGCCGCCGCCTCGGCCTCGCCCGACGACGCGCCCTGCGCGACGAGCGCGCGGTAGACCATCGTCCGGAGCTCGGCGACCGCGACGCGCTCGCTCAACCCACGACCTCGCCGAGCAGCCGCCGCCAGTTGCCGCCCAGCACCTGCTCGACCTCCGCGGGCGCGAGCCCGTCGGCGGCGAGCCGCTCACCGAGCACCGGGAAGTCCGCCGGCCCGGCGAACCAGGCGGGCCAGGCGGGCCACTCGGGCAGCTCCTCGCCCGGCAGCGGCTCGTGCCGGCCGGCGCGCAGGTACAGGAGGTAGCCGCGATCCCAGCCGCGGGTGCAGTCGGAGCCGATGGCCACGTGATCCATGCCGACCTCGTCGATCAGCCGCAGCACCATGGCCGCGAAGTCCCCGATCCGGGCATCCGCGCCGCCGGCCACAACCGGGTACAGGCAGACGCCGATGATGCCGCCGCGCTCGGTGACGGCGCGGATCACGTCGTCGGGCTTGTTGCGGGGCACGTCGACGAACGAGCGTGGGTTCGCGTGGGTGATCGCCACGGGCTGCGCAGATGCCTCGACCGTCTCGCGGGAGGTGCGGTCGCCGACGTGGGACAGGTCGATGAGCATGCCAACGCGGTTCATCTCCGCGATCACGTCGCGCCCGTAGGGGGTGAGCCCTTCGTCCACCGCGTCGTAGCACGCGCCGCCGATCAGGTTGCGCGCGTTGTAGGTGA
>CAZPQP010000153.1:0-4794 GCA_964588635.1 uncultured Bifidobacterium sp. | reverse complement strand
AGGCGGCCGGCGGGTCCGAGTACTCCTTCGGGCCGACGCTGCCCCAGTTGCCCTGACCGTCGATGAGCGGCACGTTGAGCACGAAGCCCTGCGCCATGCGCACCATCGCGTCGTAGACCGCGGAGTCGCCGTGCGGGTGGTAGTTGCCGATCACGTGGCCGACCGTCAGCGCGGACTTCTGGTACGGACGACCCGCGCGGCCGCCGAGCTCGTCCATCGCGTGGATGATGCGGCGCTGCACGGGCTTGAGCCCGTCGCGCACGTCGGGCAGCGCGCGCCCGAGGTTCACGTACATGCCGTACGAGAGCGCGCGCTCGAGCAGCGCGTCGGAGGCGTCGATCGAATCGCCCTCCCAGTCGAGGCGCGCGATGCCGCTGCCGTCGTCCTCGCCGCCGTCGCCGCTCCCCGCGTCGGGCTCGCCGTCCTCGTCGTCCTCGGGGTCGGCGTCCGCGACGTCGACCAGCACCTCGGTGGCGGCGGCGTCGATCATGGGTGCGTCGTCGACGGCGTCGTGCTCGGCGGTGGGCTCGTCGGTCTCCTCGACGGAGAGGTCGAGCTGCGCGTCGTCGGGGCTGGCCTTCTTGCGGCTCACACCAGCACCTCGGAATCGGCGGCCGACTCCTCGAGCCACGCGCGCCGCGGCGCCGGGTTCGAGCCCATCACGAGGTCGACGGTCTTGGCGGCCTCGGCGGCGTCCTCGATCGAGATCTGCTGCAGGCGGCGCGTGGCCGGGTCGAACACGGTCTCGCGCAGCTGGTCGGGGTTCATCTCGCCGAGGCCCTTGAAGCGCGTCACGTGATCACCGGTGCGCTTGGTCTTGGCGAGCGTGTCCTTCAGCTCCTCCTCGGTGTGCACGTAGACGGCCGAGCCGTCCTTGAGCGAGATGCGGAACAGCGGCGGGCGCGCGAGGAACACGCGGCCGCCGGCCAGCAGGTCGGGGAAGAGCTCGTGGAAGAGCGTGATCAGCAGGTTGGTGATGTGCGCGCCGTCGGCGTCGGCGTCGGCGGTGATCACGACCTTGCCGTAGCGCAGCTGCTCCTCCTCGAGCGTCGCGACGAGCGTGGAGCCGATCACGTCCTTGCGGCCGCCGAGCGCGACGAGGATCGAGTCGACCTCGGCGTTGTCGAAGGCCTTGCCGTTCTTGGCGCCGAGCACGTTGAGGATCTTGCCGCGGATCGGCAGGATCGCCTGCGTCGCGTTGTCGCGCGCCTGCTTGGCGCTGCCACCGGCCGAGTCGCCCTCGACGATGAAGATCTCGCGCTCGATGTTCGGGATCGAGGGGTTGTCGATCGTGTCGGCGAGCTTGCCCGGCAGGTTGGAGTCGCTCATGATCGACGTCGCCGCGTTGCGGAGCTTCTTCGAGATCTTCGCCTTGGCGAGGCGCACGTCGCGGGCCAGCACGACGCGGTCGAGGATCTTCTTGGCGTCGTCGGCGTTCTTCTTGTCGGCCAGCCAGTCGGCCAGCGCCTGGCCGGTGAAGGCGGCGACGGCGGTCTGCGCCTCCTGGTTGTTGAGACGGCCCTTCGTCTGGCCCTCGAACTGCGGATCCTCGAGCATCACGGAGATCGCGCCGGTCAGGCCGTCGGCGACGTCCTTGGCGTCGAGCGACTCGCCCTTGTCCTTCTTGAGGCGTCCCGCGTCGTAGGCGGCCTGGTTGAGCACGCGCGTGAGCGCGCGGCGCAGGCCCGAGACGTGCGCGCCGCCATCGACGGTGTTGACGACATTGCAGAAGGAGTAGACGCGGTCGTCGGCGCCCATCGTCCACTGCAGCGCGATCTCGATCGGGATCCCGCCCGACTCGCCGTTGAGCGAGATGATCGTGGGGTGTGCGACGTCGCGGCTCTCGTTGAGCTCGTGGACGTAGTCGGCGAGGCCGTTGTCGCTCTTGTAGCGGTGCTCGGCGCCGTCGGGCGTGCGCAGCGTGAAGGCCAGGCCGCGCACCAGGAACGACTTCTCCCGCAGGCGCTGCTGCACCGTGGTGTTCGAGAGGTGCGCGTTCTTGTCGAAGATCGTGCGGTCGGGCGTGAACCGCACGGTCGTGCCGGTGCCCTCGCCCTTCTCGAGCGCGCGCACGTCCTTGACCGGGCCGTCGGGCACGCCGCGCTGGTAGCGCTGCGACCAGAGCCGCTTGTCGCGCCGCACCTCGACCTCGAGCCATTCGGACAGCGCGTTGGTGACGCTCGCGCCGACGCCGTGCAGGCCGCCCGAGACCTTGTAGCCGCCGTCGCCGAACTTGCCGCCGGCGTGCAGCTTCGTGAAGACGAGCTCGAGTGCCGAGACCTTCTGCTCGGGGTGGATGTCGACGGGGATGCCGCGGCCGTCGTCGGAGATCGTGATCACCTCGCCGTCGGCGATCTCCACCACGATGTTCGAGCAGCGGCCCGCCAGCGCCTCGTCGACGGCGTTGTCGACGACCTCCCAGATCAGGTGGTGCAGCGCGCGGCTGTTGGTGCCGCCGATGTACATGCCGGGCCGCACGCGCACGGGCTCGAGGCCCTCGAGCACGCGGATATCGGCGGCGCTGTAACGGTCTTTGGCCATCGAACCGCAGGCTAGCCGCTGGGGTTCCGGACCTTTGGGGCGGATGGTGCCGTACCCTGCGCGCAATGATCTTCGCCTCGATCCCCGCCTCGCCCGGTCCCTTCGTCTTCCAGGCCGGGTCGTTCGGGCTGCGCTGGTACGGCTTCCTGATCGCCGTCGGCATCGCGTTGGCGATCTGGCTGGCGCGCCGCGAGTTCCGTCGGCGCGGCATCGATCCGGAGCACGCCTACTCGATTGCGATGTGGGCGGTGCCTGCCGGCATCATCGGCGCGCGGCTCTACCACGTGATCACCGATTGGCACCTGTTCTCCGGCCACCCGGAGAAGATCATCATGATCCAGCAGGGTGGTCTCGGGCTGCCCGGGGTCATCGCCGGCGGCGCGCTCGGCGCGTACATCGGCGCGCGGCGCTGCGGCCTGTCGTTCGGCGTCGTGGCCGACTGCATCGCGCCGGGTCTGATCCTCGCGCAGGCGCTCGGCCGCTGGGGCAACTACTTCAACCAGGAGCTCTTCGGCGGCCCGTCGACGCTGCCGTGGGCCGTCACGATCGACCCCGCGTTCCGCCCGGCCGAGTACGCCTCGTACACCACGTTCGTGCCGACGTTCCTATACGAGTCGCTCTGGAACCTCGGCGTCTTCGCGGTGCTGCTCGCCGTGATCATCCCGCGCCTCTGGAACCGCGTGCGGCCGGGCACGATCTTCGCCTTCTACCTGCTGCTGTACGGCATCGGTCGCATCTGGATCGAGACGCTGCGCGTCGACCCCGCCCGGGAGATCCTCGGCGTGCGCCTCAACGACTGGGTGTTCGGCGTCGTCGTGATCGGCGCGCTGCTCTACGTGATCGTGTCGCTCAGGCGTCGGACGCCGACGCCCGTCTAGCCGCGCTGGCGAACGGGATCGCGGCCAGCGCGAGCAGCGCGGACAGGACCAGCCCCGCGGTGTAGGCCCCGTCGGCGAAGGTGCTGGCGCCCTCCAGCGCGTTGCCCGGGTCCGCGCCGCCACCGGCGAGCGACCAGCCGAGCGCGGCGGCGATGCCGAGCAGCGCCACCGACATCAGGGTCCCGAAGCGTGCGGCGGCGAGGTTGATCGCCGACTGCATGCCCTCGTCGCCGGCGGGCGCGAGCTGCAGCACGGCGTGCGTGACGGGGCCGGCCATGCAGGCCATGCCGAGGCCGAGCAGCATCTCGGTGGGAATCGCCACCCAGACGCGGCCCTCGGCGAGGAAGTACGCGGGGATCACGCTGCAGGCGGTGATCAGCGGGCCGAGGCGCAGCATGAGGCGCATGTGGCCGCCCGCGGCGTATGCCGTCAGCCGGCGCGACGTCAGCATGATCACGAGACTCATCGGGAGAAGCAGGAAGCCCGTCGTGATCGGTCCGTAGCCGAGCGCCGACTGCAGACGGATCGAGAGCAGCAGGCCCATCGTCAGCGGGGTGGACCAAGCCAGGATCGTGAAGACATGCACGCGGTTCATCAGCCGATCGCGGACCGCGCGGGGCGGGATCATCGGCTCGGGGAATCGGCGCTCGTGCTGGATGAACACCAGGAGCACCGCGAGGCCGGCGACGAGCAGGCCGAGCACGAGCGGATCGAGGATGCCGCGGCTGGGCCACTCGATCAGCCCCGCGGTGATCAGCGCGATCGCGACCGCGATGATGCCGCCGCCGACCAGATCGACGCGGCGATCCGTGCGCTGCGAGTCGATGATCCCCCGCGCGAACCAGAGGGCGACGACGAGCGCGGGGATCACCACGAGGAAGGCCCAGCGCCAGCCGGCCAGACCGCCGATCAGGCCGCCGAAGGCCGGCGCGACCGACGACGACAGACTCGTGCCGGTGACCCACAGCCCGATCGCGCGGGCCTGCCGCTCCGGCGCGATCGAGGTGCGCAGGATCGCGATCGAGGCCGGTGTCATCAGTGCCGCCGCGAGGCCCTGGATGGCGCGGGCGCCGATCAGGAAGTCGGCGTTCGGCGCGAGCCCGACCAGCAGCGTCGCGACGATGAACGCGGCGAGGCCGACCTGCAGCATGCGCTTGTGCCCCCAGACGTCGCCCATCACGCCGGCGGGCAGCACGAACGCCGTCATCGTGATGAGGTAGGCGTTGACGATCCACTGCTCCTGCGCGAGCGAGGTGCCGAGGTCGTTGCGGATGTCGGGCAGGACGACATTGACGATCGAGATGTCGATGAAGATCGCGCCCGTCGCGAGGATGCACGCGAAGAGCGTCTTGCGTTCGACGAAGCCGCGGAGCAT
>CAZPQP010000152.1:0-4835 GCA_964588635.1 uncultured Bifidobacterium sp. | reverse complement strand
CCAGCAGGGCACCGCCCACCAGACAGGTGGAGACCGTGAGCCGCTGGGCACGGAATCCGCCCACGCAGGCCGCGCAGAGGAGCCCGAAGACCAGCACGTGGGCGAGCTTGCGGGTGACCGTGTCCAGCCAGCCCGTGGCGATCGCGAGATCGGGGGTGCTGCTGAGCTGCCAGATGATGGCCGCGATCGCAAGCGCGGGAAGCCAGGCGAGAAGGCGCACCTCCGGAGCCTATCCGCTCGCCGCGGCGGCAGATGCGCGCGTCCGCTGCGCGTCTGCGCGCGCCACCCGTGCGTCTCCGCCACACGCGCATCGCACACGCGGTTCCGTCGCCGCCGAGGATCCGCGCATGAACACGTCGCCCCGCTGCCTGCTCGGCAGTCTGCTCCTGATCCTCGGCGGTCTCGCCCTCGCCAGCCCCGCGCGCGCAGCCGACGCCGTGATCGCGTACCAGCTGCCGTCCTCCGACACCACGGGCATGAGCGCCCAGGCCGCACCGGGCGTCGGCGGATGCCTGCTCGCGTGCGGCGGTCTGCGCCTGGCGCCGGGGATCGCCATTCCCGCGCGGCGGCAGGGGATGCTCGCGTTCAGCGCACCGGCGGGGACGACGATCGTGAACGCCGCGATCCGCCTGCGCTACCGCACGAAGCAGACCGGCGTATCCGCCCACCTGATGAGCCGCATCGGCGGCCGCTGGGTCGACGGCCCCCGACTTCGCTCGGTCGGCGGGACGACGGCCACCGTCGCCGCAGGTCGCGGTGCCACCGCCGTGGCGGTGACCCTGACCGCGGACGACGCGGTGCCCGCCCGGGCGATCCGCGGCGACGGCGAGAACGCGCTCACCGTGAGCAGCGTGCAGCTGACGGTGCGGGATCTGTCGGCGCCCAGCGTCAGCTGGACGGCGGGCGACCCCGCCACCGGCGGCTGGCAGCGCGGCACGCTGTGCGGCGGTTTCGCGGCCCGCGATGCCGGCCTCGGCGTCGATCGCGTGGAGTACGCGGTCGGCGGCGTGCAGGCGATCACCCAAGCCGGAGCCGGATCGCGTCTGCAGCCCCGTCCGCTCGCTCTCGACGGCAGCATCTGCCTGGATACGCAGCAGGTGGGAGACGGCACCTACGGCACCGCGCTCTCCGCCGTCGACACGGGACCCGAGGGCAACCGCAGCGCCGCGATCACCGGCCTGGTGCGCATCGACAACACGCCGCCCGTCGTCCAGTACGCGGCGCCGGCGGACCTCGAGGCGCGCCTGCCCGAGATGCAGCTGACCGTCGCCGACCCCGCCAGCGGCATCGACCGGGTGACCGCGAGCATCGATGGATTGCCCGCGGTGCTCGGCAAGAGCGGGGGACTGGTGACCGTGCGACCGCCGGCGCCACTGCAGGACGGGCTGCATCGCGTCGCCTGGGAGGTGATCGACGTCGCGGGAAACGTGACGACGGGGTCGGAGCTGCTCGGCATCGCCGATGTGACGCCGCCGTCCATCGACGCCGTCGAGCCGCAGGGAATCGCCTCGCCCACGGCGGGCATCGCCGTCCGCGCTTCGGACGGCGGCGCCGGTCTCTCCGTGGAGGGCTGGCGCCTGGCCGTCGACGGCAGCGACGTGACGGGTGCCGCCGACCTGTCGTCGTCCGGAGCGATCACCTATCTGCCGCCGCGCCCGTGGACGGAGGGCGAGCACGTGGTGCGCACGACGGCGGTCGACCGCAGTGGGAACCGCACGGTCCGGAGCTGGACCTTCACGGTCCCGATCGCCTCGACGCCGCTTCCGACTCCGCCACCGCAGATCGAGACGGTGCAGGCCGCCGTCGAGCCGGCGGCGCAGCCCGCGACGGAGCCACCCACCATGGCGCCCGTGCGCGTCGCACTCCGGCTGCGCGCGATGGCGCCGCGGGTGCGCGTCGGCGGACAGGTCCGACTTCGAGGCCGTCTCGTCGGCACCCACAGCCCGCGCGTGCGGATCGAGGCGCGCGTCGGGCGCGCGTGGCGGGCGGTGATCGCAGTGCCGGTCTCGCCCGCGGGGTCGTTCACCACGCCCGTGCGCCTGCCCGCGCGCGGCTCCTACGACGTGCGGGCGCGCGTGGGCTCGACGGTATCGGCGGCCGTGCGCCTGACCGCGCGTTGACACCCGATGCGCGAAGGAGGTGGGCTGCTACGTTGGGACGGCATGTCGCACGACCCTCTCGCCGGACTCAACCCCGCCCAGCTGGACGCCGTGCAGGCCGAGCCGGGGCCGCTGCTCGTGGTCGCCGGCGCCGGATCCGGCAAGACGCGCGTCCTGACGCACCGCATCGCGCATCTCGTGGAGCAGCGCGGCGCCCAGCCGTCCTCGATCCTCGCCATCACCTTCACGAACAAGGCCGCGGGGGAGATGGCCGAGCGCGTCAACGGGCTGCTCGGACGCTACGCCACGGGCATGTGGGTGATGACCTTCCACGCCGCCTGCGCCCGCATCCTGCGTGCCGACGCGACGCGCATCGGCTTCCGTCCGTCCTTCTCCATCTACGACTCCTCCGATCAGGTTCGGCTCGTGCGCTCGATCATCGAGGACGACCTCGGCAAGGACGCCAAGCGCTACCCGGCGCGCGGCGTCCACGCGCGCATCAGCTCGGCGAAGAACCAGCTGCTCTCGCCCCAGCAGTTCATCGATGAGAACGACGGCTACTTCGACACCCTCGTCGGCGAGGTGTACGCCCGCTACCAGGCACGCCTCCTCGAGGCCGGGGCGATGGACTTCGACGACCTCCTCGTGCACACGGCCCACCTGCTGGAGCAGATCCCCGAGTCGCGCGACAAGTGGCAGCGCGCGTTCCGCCATATCCTCGTGGACGAGTACCAGGACACGAACCATGCGCAGTACCGCCTGATCCGCTCGCTCGCCGCGGCGCACAACAGCATCATGGTCGTCGGCGACAGCGACCAGTCGATCTATTCGTGGCGCGGAGCGGACATCCGCAACATCCTCGACTTCGAGCAGGACTTCCCCAACGCCCGCACGATCCGCCTCGAGCAGAACTACCGCTCCACGCAGACCATCCTCGACGCGGCCAACGGCGTGATCGCCAACAACATGGACCGGCAGGAGAAGAACCTCTGGTCCGAGCTCGGCACCGGCGAGAAGGTGCGGGTCGTCGAGTGCGCCGACGAGCGCAGCGAGGCCCGTTACGTGGTGGGGCAGATCTCCCGCGTGATCGGCGAGGGCGGATCGCTGCGGGACGTCGCCGTCTTCTACCGCACGAACGCCCAGTCCCGCGCGATGGAGGAGGCGCTCCGTCAGGCCGATGTCCCGTACCGCATCATCGGCGGGACCGGGTTCTACGACCGGCAGGAGGTGAAGGACGCGCTGGCCTATCTGCGCGCCATCGCCAACCCGAGCGACGACGTCTCGCTGCGCCGGATCATCAACGTGCCGCGGCGCGGCATCGGCGACACCACGGTCACGCGCCTCGCTGAGCATGCCGCGGCGCTCGGCATCACACTGCGGTCCGCGCTCGACGATGCCGACTCGGTGCTGCCCGGCGCCGCCGCGCGCAAGGCCGTCGCGGGCTTCAGCGACCTGCTGCAGCGCCTCACCGACGCCGCCGCGACCCTCGAGCCCGCCCAGCTGCTCGAGCGGGTGTACGAGGACACGCAGATGATCGAGTCGCTGCGCGCCGAGCGCACGCTCGAGGCCAACGGCCGCATCGAGAACCTCAACGAGCTCCTCGGCGTCGCGCAGTCGGCGATCAACACGGGCGATGCCGACGCCGACCTCGCGACGTTCCTGCAGGAGCTCAGCCTCGTCTCCGACGCCGACCAGCTGCCCGACAGCGACGACGACGCCGCGGTGACCATGATGACGCTGCACACGGCCAAGGGCCTCGAGTTCCCGCGCGTCTACCTGATCGGCATGGAGGACAACATCTTCCCGCACGCCCGCTCCATCGAGGAGGCCAACCTCGAGGAGGAGCGCCGGCTCTGCTACGTGGGCATGACCCGCGCCCGGGAGCAGCTGACGCTGACGTACGCGCGCTCCCGCAGCATCTACGGCAGACAGGACTACAACCCGCCGTCCACGTTCCTCGGCGAGATCCCGCAGGACCTGATCGAGATGGAGCGCGTCGGCTCCCGCGGCGGGACGTCGATGCCGTCCCAGCGCTCGTCCTACGCGGATCGCGCTCCTGTCAGCACGCCCACGCGCCGCATCGAGCGGGAGGTCCCCAGAGACCTGCCGGTCATCTCCACGGGCGACACGGTGCGCCACAAGAGCTTCGGCGAGGGCATCGTCATCAGCGTGCCGACGGCGGAGGAGATCATCGTGCGCTTCCCGACCTCGGGCGAGCGCCGCCTCCACGTGGCGTACGCGCCGATCGAGCTCGTCTGACTTCGTCGCCCACCCGCGATCGTCTGATAGATTCGCGTTCTGTCCGGGCGATTAGCTCAGTTGGTAGAGCACCAGCTCGACAAGCTGGGGGTCACTGGTTCGAGCCCAGTATCGCCCACTCGGGTCCCACGGGATCCGCCCCGGACCGAACGCCGCCCGCCAGGCGGCGTTCGTCGTTTCGGCGGCGTCCGCTCGCGTTCGTGACCCGGCACACGACCTCGCTGTGCGGATTGCGGGAGCGTCAGGCGGAGCGCTACCCTCGTGCCATGCATTCGATCTTCCACCGCGTCGCCATCGCACTCGTCGGCATCGCGGCACTGGCGGCTCCCGCACTCGCACACGCCGAGACGAGCACGATCATCGGGACCGGCACCCGCACGTGCCAGCTGGCCCCCGGCGCTGACTGCCGCGGGGTGGTGCATCAGTGGACCGTCGAGGCCCACGGCAACCTGCGCAACGTCCGGTTCGCCAATGCGG
>CAZPQP010000151.1:0-4853 GCA_964588635.1 uncultured Bifidobacterium sp. | reverse complement strand
ACAACCCCGTCCTGATCGGCGAACCCGGCGTCGGCAAGACCGCCATCGCCGAGGGGCTCGCCCAGCGCATCGTCGCCGGCGACGTGCCCGAGAGCCTGCGCGGTCGTCGCATCTACGCGCTGGACATGGGCGCGCTGCTCGCCGGTGCCAAGTTCCGCGGCGAGTTCGAGGAGCGCCTCAAGGCCCTGCTCGGCGAGGTCACGGCCTCCGAGGGGCAGATCGTCCTGTTCATCGACGAGCTCCACACGATCATCGGTGCGGGCGCAGCCGAGGGCGCGGTCGACGCGGCCAACCTGCTCAAGCCGATGCTGGCCCGCGGCGAGCTCCGCGCGATCGGCGCGACCACGCTCGACGAGTACCGCAAGCACGTGGAGAAGGATGCCGCCCTGGCGCGGCGCTTCCAGCCCGTCTTCGTCGGCGAGCCCAGCGTCGAGGATGCGATCGGCATCCTGCGCGGCCTCAAGGAGCGCTACGAGGTGCACCACGGCGTGCGCATCCAGGACAGCGCGATCATCGCGGCCGCGATGCTGTCGGACCGCTACATCGCCGACCGCTTCCTGCCCGACAAGGCGATCGACCTGATCGACGAGGCGGCCAGCCGCCTGCGCATCGAGATCGACTCGCGCCCGACCGAGCTCGACGAGATCGAGCGCCGGATCATGCGCATCGAGATCGAGGACGCGGCCCTCGCGAAGGAGACCGACACCCTCTCGGCCGAGCGTCGCGAGGCGCTCGCCAACGAGCTCGAGACGCTGACGGCCGAGGCCGGCGTGATCCGCGAGAAGTGGGAGCTCGAGAAGCGCCACATCGACGCGATCCGCCGTCTCAAGGGCATGATCGAGGACGTCAAGAGCGAGGCCGAGCGCGCCGAGCGCGACGCCGACCTCCAGCGCGCGGCCAAGCTCACGTACGGCGACCTGCCGGCCTACGAGGCCGAGCTCGCCGCCGAGACGGCCGCCCTCGACGAGGTGCAGAAGCACGGCTCCGTCCTCAAGGAGGAGGTCGACGAGGAGGACATCGCCGAGGTCGTCGGCGCGTGGACCGGCATCCCCGTCAGCCGCCTGATGGAAGGCGAGATGCAGAAGCTCGTCCACCTCGAGGAGCGCCTGCACGAGCGCCTCGTCGGCCAGGAGGAGGCGATCTCGGCCGTCTCCGACGCCATCCGCCGCTCGCGCGCCGGTCTGGGCGATCCCGATCGTCCGATCGGCTCGTTCCTGTTCCTCGGCCCGACGGGCGTCGGCAAGACCGAGCTCGCCAAGACCCTCGCCGAGCTGCTGTTCGACGACGAGCGGTCGATGATCCGCATCGACATGAGCGAGTACATGGAGCGGCACAGCGTGTCGCGCCTCGTCGGTGCGCCTCCCGGCTACGTCGGCTACGACGAGGGCGGGCAGCTGACCGAGGCGATCCGCCGCCGGCCGTACTCCGTGGTGCTGCTCGACGAGGTCGAGAAGGCCCACGGCGACGTCTTCAACCTGCTCCTGCAGGTGCTCGACGACGGCCGGCTGACGGACGGCCAGGGTCGGACCGTGGACTTCACCAATACGGTGCTGATCATGACGTCCAACGCTGGAGCCGAGTACATCACCGGCGAGCTCTCGATGGACGAGATCCGCCAGCGCGTCGACGGGGCCCTGCGCCAGCAGTTCCGTCCCGAGTTCCTCAACCGCATCGACGAGACGGTCATCTTCCAGCGCCTCAACGAGGCGGAGATCCGTCAGATCGTGGACCTCCAGGTCGCTCGACTGGTGCGGCGCGTCGAGGATCGCCGTATCGTGTTCGACGTGACCGACGCCGCCAAGGACCTGCTGGGCCGTGATGGCTACGACCCGACGTACGGCGCCCGCCCGCTCAAGCGCTCGATCCAGCGCATGCTCGAGAACCCGCTCGCACTGCGGCTGCTCGAGGGCGACGTCGGCGACGGCTCGCGCATCGTGGCCGACGTCGACGAGACCGGCGAGGGCATCGCCTTCACCGTCGAGCAGTTGACGGCGGTCGCCTGACTGTGAGCATCTTCCGCCGCTCTGCCAGCGCGCCCGACGACGAGCCCGAAGCCGGACTCGACGACGAGAGCGGCGACACCGTCGAGGAGCAGGGGCCGCTCGGTCCGACCGGGCGGCCCCTGCACCCCGTCGGGGCCTACTTCGAGGCGGCGTTCCGCCGCTTCGGCATCAACATCCTCGGGTACTCGCTGTACACGGTGATCTGCGGTCTGCTGCCCGTCGGGGCGGCGCTGATCGTCAGCGCGGCGGCCCTGCCCGAGTGGCTCGGCCTGTTCGTCTTCTTCCTGGGCTTCTCGCTCGGCAACGTGCTCCTGATCGCCCTGACGACATCGCTCGTCTCGGGCGGCGGTCGCGATCGACTCGGCTCCATCCTGATCGCGTGCGGCGCGACGGGGGTGCTCGGCGCGGTGCTGGCGACGCTCCACCCGATCTTCGCGATCATCCTCTACCCGCTGATCGTGTTCCCGCCGATCGTCGTCGCCTCCGGCGACGCGGAGGGCCTGCGGGCGCTGCCCGCGGGCTGGAAGATCGCCGCGGTCTGGTTCAAGCGCACGTACGCCTGCCTGCTCGGGATCTTCATCGTCACCGCCGCCGTGTGGTTCGGCTTCACGATCTTCCTCTCGCCGCTGCAGGACGACCTGCAGAAGCAGATCGCCTTCGCCGTCACGACGTACTTCATCTGGCCGATCTCGGCGCTCGTCTTCCGCAACCTCTACGGCGACGTCACCGGCCGCCTTGTGATCAACGCCTCGCCCAACGAGAACGCCCAGCGCAAGGCCCTGATGAAGAAGCGCCGCGAGAAGTCGAAGCGCAACCGCGAGCGGATCAAGAAGGTCACGGGCGAGGAGTAGGCGGGCTCACCGCTCTTGCTCCGACCGGGTCTCGCGCGTACCCCACACGGGGATCCGCGCACACGGAACGTCCTCGAAGGCACTCAGGCCCTGCCGTGTCGGCATGCGCTCCGGCAGACGACGTCGTGCCTCGTCAAGGAGGCGGTGCGCCTCGTCGCGGGGGTCGAAGGGCAGGTGCATCGCACGCATGGTCGCGCATCGTCGCCCCGGAACGCAACGAGGGCCGTGTCATCCACGCGGGATGACACGGCCCTCGCGTGTGGTGCTAGGAGTGCATGGCGTCCCAGACGCGATTCGGCGTCATGGGAAGCTGGCGGACGCGCGCGCCGGTGACGGCGGCGATCCCGTTGCCGATGGCGGCGAGCGTCGGCACGCTCGGCGGCTCGGCGATGCCCTTGGCGCCGTGCGGGCCGGCGTTCGTGCCCGCGGGTCCGACGAAGGCGACCGCGATCTCCGGCGCGTCGGCCATGGTCTGGAGCTTGTACTCCAGCAGGCCGGCGTTGAGGATCTTGCCGTCCTCGCCGATCTTCGAGCCCTCGAGCAGGGCCTGGCCGACGCCCATGATGACGCCGCCCTCGATCTGCCCCTCGGCGCCGATCGGATTGACGATCGTCCCGGAGTCGTGTGCCGCCGCGACCTTGAGGACGCGGACGACGCCGGTCTCGCGGTCGACCTTGACGTGCGCGGCATGGCAGAAGAACGTGGGGGCGACCCACGAGTCCATGCCCATCCGGCCGACACAGGCCGAGCCATCGACCTCGGGCGCGCTCGGCGGCGTGCCGGAGCCCGTGGCGAGCAGCTGATCGCCACCCGTCGCCTCGCCTGCCAGCTCGGCGATGTCGACGCTCTTCTCGGGCGAGCCCTTCACGCGGGCTGCGCCGTCCACGAGCTCGATGTCGCCGGCGGCGGCCTCGAGCTTGTCGGCCGCCATCTCGAGCAGGCGCTCGCGCAGCACCTTCGCGGCGGCGACGACGGCGCGGCCGTTGTTGAAGGTCGTCTGCGAGCCGGAGGAGCCCATGTCGTACGGGCCGCTCTCGGTGTCCTGGTAGACGATCGAGAAGTCCTCGGGCTTCATGCCGAGCTCGTTGGCCGCGAGGCGCGGCAGCGCCATCACGGCACCGGAGCCGCACTCCTGGGCGCCGGTCACGATCGTGGCCGAGCCATCGCCGTTGAACTTGATGTACGCACCCGACGAGGAGCCGAACGACGGCCACCAGCCGATGGCGAAGCCGATCGCCTCGTCCTCTGGCAGCTCCCTGCCGTAGCCGATCAGCTCGGAGGCGGTGGCGAGGCACTGCGGCGCGCCGTGCGGATCGAGCACCTGGCCGGTCGCGGTCGTGTCGCCGTCGTGGACGATGTTCTTCTCGCGGAAGGCGAGCGGGTCCATGCCGATGGTGCGCGCGAGCTCGTCCATGTGGGACTCGACCGCCCAGTTGGCCTGCGGCGCGGTGGGGGCACGCACCGAGCCGGACGGCTGGTGGTTCGTGTACGCGAGATGCGCCTGGATGTCGACGGCCGGGAGGCGATACGGCCCGATCGCATGCATGCCGGCGAGCTCCGGGAAGAAGCCGGCGTCGGCCGTGTACGCGCCGTTGTCGATGATGATCTTCGCGCGACGCGCCGTGAGCGTGCCGTCGGCCTTCACGCCGGTCTCGAGCTCGAGCACCATGCCCTCGCGGCGATGGTCGGGCGCGATGAACTCCTCGCGGCGCGAGAACACGAGCTTCGTCGGGCGCTTGGCCTTGCGGGCGACCGCGGCGACGTGCGCCTCGAAGTGGAACTCGCACTTGCCGCCGAAGCCGCCACCGAGGTGCGGGACGATGACGCGGACCTGGTTCTCGGCCATGCCGAGCGTGTGGGCCACGCCCGCACGGGCGTTGAAGGGCACCTGCGTGGAGGACCAGATCGTGACCTGGTCGCCATGCCACTCGGCGACGACGGCCCGCGGCTCGATCGGCGCGGCGTGCTGCATGTCGGCGACGTAGCGCTCGCGCACGAC
>CAZPQP010000150.1:0-4861 GCA_964588635.1 uncultured Bifidobacterium sp. | reverse complement strand
CTCGACACGATCCCCGGCTCGCTGCCGCTGATCGGCACCGAGCTGCCCGCCTGCGTGTTCCAGGATCGCTGTGCCCTGGCCACCGACGAGTGCCGCACGAACGTGCCGCCGGCCACGCATCCCGTCGAGGGCCGCACCGTCTACTGCCACCACACGAGCCAGGTCGGCACGCTCGTCGCCGCCCCGCTGCAGGCGCCGATCGCCGGCGCCGGCGTCGGTGACGTCGTCCTCCACCTCGAGAACGTCTCCAAGACCTTCAAGCAGGGCAACCACGAGGTCCGGGCGCTCGTCGATGTCGACCTCGACCTCCGGGCCGGCGAGACCCTCGGCCTGGTCGGCGAGTCCGGCTCCGGCAAGACCACGCTGGCCAAGGCGATCCTCGGCATCCACGCCGCCGACCCGGGCTCGGTCATCGAGCTCGACGGGCAGCAGCTGGCCGGGCTCACGACCGGGCGCAAGGCCGACGCGCGCCGCGCGATCCAGATCATCTTCCAGAATCCGGACTCGGCGCTCAACCGCTCGAAGACCGTGCGCGCGATCCTCGAGCGCTCGCTCTACAAGCTCGCGGGCATCCGCGGCAAGGACGCCGACGAGCGCATGTCGGCGCTGACGGAGGAGGTCCGACTCTCGCCGCGGCACCTCGACATGCGCCCGCGCGCGCTGTCCGGTGGCCTCAAGCAGCGCGTCGCGATCGCGGGCGCCTTCGCCGGCGGTCCGCGCATCGTGGTCTGCGACGAGCCGACCAGCGCCCTCGACGTGTCGGTGCAGGCCGCGATCCTGAACCTGCTCGGCGATCTCCAGCGCGACGAGCAGGCCAGCTACATCGTCATCTCGCACGATCTCGGCGTGGTGCGCTACCTGTCCGATCGCATCGCGGTGCTGTACCTCGGCCGCCTGATGGAGCTCGGACCCGCGGAGGTCGTCTTCAACGGTCCGCACCATCCGTACACCGAGGCGCTGCTGTCGGCCGTGCCGAGCGTCGACGGCGATCCGCCGGATCGCATCCGCCTGACGGGCGAGCTGCCGTCGGCGATCGATCTGCCGACGGGCTGCGTGTTCCACACCCGCTGCCCGCGCGCGATCAAGGGCACGTGCGAGGCGTCCGAGCCGCCGCTGGTCGAGGTCGAGCCGGGCCATGCGATGCGCTGCCACATCCCGATCGACGAGCTGCGCACGCTGCAGCACGCCGACTAGCTCCTCACCCGTACGCGAAGGACCCGATCGCATGAAGATCCGCGCTGCCGTGCTGTCCGCATTCGACGAGCCGCTGGAGGTCCAGGAGCTCGACCTCGCCGAGCCCGGTCCGCGCGAGGCGCTGATCCGCCTGACCTGGAGCGGTGTCTGCCACTCGGATCAGAACGCGATGAGCGGCAAGGCGCCGACGCCCATGCCGGCCGTGCTGGGCCACGAGGGCGCCGGCGTGGTCGAGGCCGTCGGCCCGGGCTCCCGGCTCGAGGTCGGCCAGCACGTCGCGCTCTCGTGGGCGCCCGCGTGCGGGAGCTGCGAGGAGTGCAACCGCGGGTTGCGCCACATGTGCGGTGCCGCGTGGCCGGCGATGGGCGCCGGCGGGCTGATGGACAGCACGTCGCGTCTCTCGCGCGACGGCGAGACCGTCTTCCACTACTCGTTCCTCTCGACCTTCGCCGACGCGTGCGTGGTGCCCGACGACTCGTGCGTCGTGATCGCGGATGACGCACCGCTCGACGTGGCCTCGATCGTGGGCTGCGCGGTCACCACGGGGATCGGCGCCGTGTGGAACACCGGCGAGGTGCGTCCCGGCGACCGCGTGTCGGTGATGGGCTGCGGCGGTGTCGGGCTGTCCGCCGTGATGGGCG
The DNA here is from genome assembly GCA_964588635.1 of uncultured Bifidobacterium sp. Classification (GTDB taxonomy): domain Bacteria; phylum Actinomycetota; class Thermoleophilia; order Gaiellales; family F1-60-MAGs149; genus F1-60-MAGs149. The sequence goes on along the minus strand of CAZPQP010000150.1, from coordinate 3,026 downwards.
CGCGGGCCGCGGGCGCCGAGTGCGTGATCGCGGTCGACGTGTCCGAGCAGAAACTGGCCGATGCGATCGACTGCGGCGCCACGCACGCGGTGCAGTGGCAGGGCGACCCCGAATCGACGGCCGACGCGGTGCGCGCGATCGTGGGCAGCGGGGTGGACTGCGCCGTCGAGGCGACGGGGCGTCCCGAGGTCGCCACGGCGGCGTTTCTGAGCACGCGGGCGCGCGGCGCGGCGGTCCTCATCGGCATTCCGCACGCCGATGCGGTCGTCAGTCTGCCGGCGCTGTCGATTCCGCGGATGGAGCGCCGCGTCCTCGGCTCGATCTACGGCTCGTCGTATCCGCCGCAGGTCTTCCCGCAGATCCTCGAGCTGCACCGCCAGGGGCGGCTGCCGCTGGAGAAGCTGATCAGCCACCGCCTGCCGCTCGACGACGTCAACGAGGCCTTCGAGCTGATGGCGCAGGGCAGCGCGCGGCGCGTGCTGCTCGACCTGCGCGGCTAGACTGCCCGGCGTGAAGATCGCCTCGCTGGAAATCCGCCGCTATCGCAGCCTCTGGGGCGCCCCGGTGACGATGTCGTGGGATCCGTCCCCGCGTTCGCATCAGGATGCCGAGGTGCTGATCGTGACGGCCGACGACGGCACCGTCGGCATCGGCGGCGGCGATAACCTGCCGGACGTCAAGCTGCTCGAGCGGCACCTGCTCGGGCTCGACCCGCGCCGGCTCGAGGTGATCCATCGCATCTGCGAGACCGTGGACTTCCACGGCGGGCGGCCGTGGATCGCGGAGACGGCCTGCGCCGACCTCGCGGCTCGCGCCGCCGGTGAGCCGCTCTGGCGGTTCCTCGGCGGTCGCAACGAGAGCCTGCTCGCGTACGCCTCGACGGGCGAGGTGATCGATCCGGACGAGCGCGCGGAGCGCACGATGCACCTGCGCATGGCCGGGTTCAAGGCGGTCAAGCTGCGGCTGCCGATCGGCGACTGGCGCCAGTCCGCGATCGTCGTCGAGAAGGTGCGCGCGGCGATCGGCGCCGACATGGAGATCATGATCGACGCCAACTACGGCTGGCGGATGCCCGGCGACACCCGGCTCGGCTGGGATGTGGCCGAGGCGGTGCAGGCGGCACGCGCCTTCGAGCGGATGGGCGTGTACTGGCTCGAGGAGCCGCTGCCGACCGGCGATGTGGCGGGCTATGCGGAGCTGCGGTCGAAGACGGCGCTGCGTATCGCCGGGGGCGAGATGGTGCGCCAGGCGCACGAGGCCCGCGACCTGCTGGTGCGAGGCGGGGTGGACGTGATCCAGCCCGACGTGGTGCTCTCGGGCGGGGTGACGGGCGCGCGTCGGCTCGCGGATCTCGCCGTGCTGCTGGGGCGCCAGTGGACGCCGCACACGTGGACCAACGGCCTGGGCTTCCTGACGAACCTCCACGTCGCGCTCGCGTACTCGACCTGCCCGTTCGTGGAGGTGCCGTTCGATCCGCCGGGGTGGGGCCCCGATCGGCGCGACTGGCTGCTGCCGGCGCCGATCTTCGCGGCGGAGGACGGGACGATCCGCCCGCCGGAGGGGCCGGGGCTCGGCATCCCCACGGATCTCGCCTGGCTCGAGCCGAACCGGCTGGACTAGGGCGTCCACCCGGCGACGTCGATCGCCGGGAGCTGCGCGAGCCCGCCGGGCCGCTGCAGCAACGTGCGCAGGGCGGCGGGACGGAACGTGGCGGGCAGATCTGCGGGGGCGATCCACGCGGCCTCGGCCAGGTACGCGTCGCCCGAGGCGGCGCTGATGGCGGCCTCGCCGTCGGTGATGGTGCCGCGGAGGATCACCTCGACGGCGCCGGCGGCCGGTCCGTCCACGATGAGGATCGCGCCGTCGGTGACGACGTCCACGCCGACCTCCTCGCGCAGCTCGCGCACCGCCGCGTCGATCAGGTGCTCGCCGTCATCGACGTTGCCGCCGGGCAGGCACCAGAACGGCTCCTGCTCCGGCTTGGCGTGGAGGACGCAGAGAATGCGCCCGTCGTGCTCGATCGCGACACGCGCCTTCAGGCGGGGCTTGCGGACGGATCCCATGCCCACAGGATCGCAGACGCCCCCGGAAACGCAGAAGGGCCCCGCCGAAGCGGGGCCCACTGTGAGGAGAGAGGGAGGGTGGAGAGAAAAGCGGGTGCTAGACGCGCTTCGAGCGGAGCGCGGGGCGCGTCAGCAGGGAGCTGCGGCGCTTCGCGGACTTCGGCTCGGCCGACGCGAACAGGAAGTTGAACGCGGGGACGGGAGCGGCGTTGGCGGGAGTGTTGGTGATCAGGTCGATTCGCATGGCCACAGTATTCCGGAGGATCTACGGTTTTGTCAAACGATAACCTGTAAATATTCGGTAACTTCGGGTTTGTGCAGAGGTAATCCGTCTATTCAAGCCGTTTCGCGCCTCGTTGTTCGCGCTCGGCCTCCTACGCATCCGTCTCCTACGGATCCGGGTCCATGTCCGGAGCCAACCGTGGAGGCATCAGCGGCGCTTGCCTTCCCAGCCCCGTGGGGACCCGGATCCATGCGGGTTGATGCCGGATCGTCATCGAGACGGATCCACCTGACCCGATGCGGATCGTCTCCTACGGATCCGGGTCCATGTCCGGAGCCAACCGTGGAGGCATCAGCGGCGCTTGCCTTCCCAGCCCCGTGGGGACCCGGATCCATGCGGGTCGAGGCTCGATCGTCATTGAGACGGATCCACCTGATGCCATGCGGATCGACATCGAGACAGATCCACCTGACCCGATGCGGATCGTCATCGAGACGGATCACAGAGAGGCGGTACGCCTGACAACCACCAGGCGATCAGTCTGGTTGGCGATCCATGTTCATGCCGTCTGGATCCGGGTCCCCACGGAGCTGGAGAGGCAAGAGCCTCTGATGCCTTCACGGAGCCCTCCGGACATGGACCCGGATCCGTAGGAGACCAATCGCCTCTGATGTCTCCTCGCGAGTCTCCGGACATGGACCCGGATCCTGTGAGGCTGAGCAGGTTCTGGGGTGATGTGC
>CAZPQP010000149.1:0-4866 GCA_964588635.1 uncultured Bifidobacterium sp. | reverse complement strand
TCATCTCGATGGCCAACCAGAAGGGCGGCGTCGCCAAGACGACGTCGACCGTCAACCTCGCCGCCGCCCTCAAGGAGCGCGGCAACCGGGTGCTGGTCGTCGATCTCGATCCCCAGTCGAACCTGACGATGAGCTTCGGCATCGATCCCGAGCGACTCGAGCAGTCGATGTTCGACGTGCTGGTGCACCGCCTGCCGATCCAGACGATCATCCACCAGCGCGAGGTCGATGTGGCCGCCGCGTCGATCGACCTGGCCGGCGCCGAGCTGGCGCTGTCGGCGATGATCGGCCGCGAGCGCTCGCTGGAGAAGGCGATCTCCGCCGTCAAGGGCGACTACGACTTCATCCTGATCGACACGCCGCCGTCGCTCGGCCTGCTGACGATCAACGCCTTCACGGCCTCGACGGGCGTGATCGTGCCGGTGCAGCTCGAGTACCTGTCGCTGCGCGGCCTCGTGCAGCTCGAGTCGACGCTGCAGATGATCCGCGAGCATCTCAACCCCGCTGTGCACATCGAGGGCATCCTGCCGACGATGGTGGAGGGGCGCACGGTCCACGGCCGCGAGGCGCTGGATCTGCTGCAGGCCAACTTCCAGGATCTCGTGTTCGAGACCCGCATCAAGAAGTCCGTGAAGCTCGCGGAGGCTCCTGTCCAGGGAGGCAGCGTGCTTTCCTATCAGCCAGACGGCGCAGGCGCCAATGCCTATCGCGCCCTGGCCGAGGAGGTGCTCAGCCGTGTCGAATAAGCGAGCCAGCATGCATGACGGTCCGCTCGCGGACCTGTTCCGCGCGACCGACGCCGCGAATCCCGTGACGCCGCCGCAGGAGCCCGTCGAGAACACGCAGATGATGGAGCCGCCGGTTCCGCCGGCCCCGGCTGCGCCGCCCGTCCAGGCCGCGCCCGATCCGGCGCCCGCCGCCTCGCACATCCAGCCCGTGCCCGATCCGGTCGATGCGCCGGTCGAGCAGCGTCCCGCGGCGGCCTTCGCGCGCGGCGACATCAAGGGCTCGCCGGTGGCGCGCGACGTCTCGTCGCACGCCTACCTCGCCGTGATCCGCGTCGTCGGCGTCGGTGGCGCTGGCGTGAACGCCGTCGATCGCATGATCGAGGCCGGCATCCGCGACGTCGAGTTCATCGCGATCAACACGGACGCCCAGCAGTTGCAGGCCTCCGGCGCGCCCAAGCGCATCCACATCGGCGACGAGCTCACCAAGGGCCTCGGCGCCGGCGCACGCCCGGAGATCGGCCGCGAGGCGGCCGAGGAGTCCGACGACGCCATCCGCGACGCGCTGCGCGGCTCCGACCTCGTCTTCATCGCCTGCGGCGAGGGCGGTGGCACGGGTACCGGCGCTGCGCCGGTCGTCGCCCGGATCGCCCGCGAGCTCGGTGCGCTCACGATCGGCATCGTCACGACGCCGTTCCGCTTCGAGGGCGCGCAGCGTCGCGCCCAGGCCGACGCCGGCATGGAGATGCTCCAGGCCAACGTCGACACCCTCATCTCGATCCCGAACGACCGCCTGCTGCAGGTCCTCGACCGCGGCGTGACGATGGTCGACGCGTTCCACGTCGCCGACGACGTGCTGCGCCAGGGCGTGCAGGGCGTCTGCGACCTGATCACGACCCCGGGTCTGATCAACCTCGACTTCGCCGACGTGCGCACGATCATGCGCGATGCGGGCACCGCCCTGATGGGCATCGGCATGGCGAGCGGGTCGAACCGCGCCAAGGAGGCCGCGACGCGCGCCGTCGAGTCGCCGCTGGTCGGGCATCAGATCAAGGGCGCCACGGGCATCCTGCTGAGCGTCTCCGGCGGTCCCGACCTGTCGCTGCACGACGCGATGGAGATCGCGGAGATCGTCCGCAACGCGGCCGACGAGTCCTGCAACGTCATCTTCGGCGCCACCGTCGACGAGAACCTCGGCGATCAGGTGTGGGTCACCGTCATCGCGACCGGCTTCGACCGTCCCGCGGGCTCGCGCCCGATGGAGGCCTCGATGACGGGCGGCGCGGCGATGATCCCCGAGTTCAGCGTCTCGACGGCGTCCGATGCCGGCGACAGCGACGTCGACGTCCCCGACTTCCTCAAGTAGCGCCGGCTAGTCGAGGCCGAGCTCGGCCGCGAGCTCCTCGGGCGTCCGCACGCGGCCGTTCCTGCGCGCGCGCTCCTGCGTCTCGCGGGTCAGCACGAGGCCGCGGCGGATCTCGTCCAGCAGGCCGGTGACGACGGTCAGGCGGCGCTCCTCGTCGCGATCCTCGAGCAGCTCCTGCTTGGCGTCGTGGCCGAGGTCGATGCGGGCGATCAGCTGGTACGACAGGCCGGGGCCGGAATCGGGCAGATCGGGCGTCTGCTCGGGCAGCTCGTCGGCAAGGCCGGCGAAGGCGGCGAGCGCTGCGGCCTGCGCCGCCTCGGTGGCCTCGGCCGGCTCGTCCTCGGTCGGCGTGACGATCGCCGAGCGGTAGGAGTGCTCGTCGTGGACGCGCTCGAGCCGCACGACCTCGCGTCCCATCGTGATGATGTTGGCGCGGCCGTCGGGGAAGCGCTCGAGGACGTCGGTGATCTCGGCGGTGCAGCCGATCTCGCGCATGCCCTCCTCGTCCTGCAGCACGAGCACGAACGGCTCGTCGTTCTCGACGCAGCGATCGAGCAGCTCCTGGTAGCGCGGTTCGAAGATATGGAGCGGCAGCGGCTCGCCGGGCACGAGCACGAGCTCGAGCGGGAAGAGGGGCAGATCGCGCGACATGCGGGAAGCGTATCGGCGGTCTGCCGTACGGCGCTCCCATGCCGCATCGCTACCGTATCCCCATGGCTGCGCTGACCCGCGATCCGATCGAGCTCGCCGCCCTCGTGCGCGAGGGCGATCGTCGCGCGATCGCGCGCGCGATCTCGCTGGTCGAGGACGAGGACACGGGCGCGACGGAGCTGATGGCGGCGCTCTGGCCGCACGTCGGCGGCGCGGCGGTGATCGGCATCACGGGTCCGCCCGGGGTCGGCAAGTCGACGCTGGTGGGTGCGCTGGTCGGCGAGGTCCGCCGTGCGGGCCTGACGGTCGGCGTCGTCGCGGTCGATCCCTCGAGCCCGTTCACGCAGGGCGCCGTGCTGGGCGACCGCGTGCGCCTCGTGGAGCACGACACCGACGACGGCGTGTTCTTCCGCTCGATGGGCAGCCGCGGGCGCCTCGGCGGGGTGGCGGAGGCCACCGCGCTGGCGTCGGCGGTGCTCAGCGCGGCCGGGTTCGATGTGGTGCTGATCGAGACCGTCGGCGCGGGGCAGTCCGACATCCGCATCGCCGACATGGCCGATGTCGTCGTGCTGGCGCTGCAGCCCGGCAGCGGCGACTCGGTGCAGGCGATCAAGGCCGGCGTGATGGAGATCCCCGATGTCGTCGCGATGACGAAGTGCGACCTGCCCGGCATCGACGCCTTCCGCTCGGAGCTGCGGCTCGCGCTCGGCATCGATCCCGACACGGCACCGCGGGTCGTCGAGCTGTCCGTGCCGAACCAGCAGGGCGTGGACGAGCTGTGGAAGGTCATCTGCGAGGTGCGCGACGGGCTGGGGGAGGCGGGGATCGCCCGGCGGCGGCGTGAGGGCGCGGCGACGGAGGCCGCGGCGATCGTGGCGGCGCGGGCCGGAGCGCGGGTGCGGGCGGCGATCGCCGCCGATGCGGACGTGCAGGAGGCGCTGCGGCGGCTCGAGGCGGGCGAGCTCGATCCGCTGGCGCTCGTGGCCTATCTCGAACGGCATACTGCGCGCGGATGATCGATCTCGACCGCATTCGCGAGGCCGCCGAGCGCATCGGCGATGTCGCCCTCGATACGCCGTTGGTCCACTCGCGCTTCCTGTCGGATCTGACGGGCGCCGACGTCTGGCTGAAGGCCGAGAACCTGCAGCGCACCGGGTCGTTCAAGGTGCGTGGCGCGACGAACCGCGTGCAGCTGCTCACGCCGGAGGAGCGCTCCCGCGGCGTGATCGCGGCCAGCGCCGGCAATCACGCACAGGGCGTGGCGCTCGCCGCGCAGGCGCTGGGCGTCCCGTGCACGATCTGCATGGCGGTCGATGCCTCGCTGACGAAGGTGGAGTCGACGCGCGGCTACGGCGCGCGCATCGAGCTCGAGGGCATCGCGTTCGACGAGGCGATGGCCAACGCACGCGGGATCGCCGAGCGCGAGGGCTCCGTCTTCATCTCGCCGTTCGACGACGAGGACATCATCTCGGGCCAGGGCACGGCAGGGCTCGAGATCATGGCGGCGCTGCCCGATCCCGACATCGTGGTCGTGCCGTGCGGCGGTGGTGGCCTGATCTCCGGCATCTCGATCGCCGTCCACGCGCTGCGGCCGGAGACGACGATCATCGGCGTCCAGGCCGAGGCCTGCTCGCCGTTCGTCGATTCGCTTGCGGCCGGCACGATCGGCGCGGCCGATTCGGCGGGCACGATCGCCGACGGCATCGCGGTGAAGCGTCCCGGCAACATCACCTTCCCGATCGTCCAGGAGCACGTCGATCGCATGGTGACGGTCGACGACGAGGAGATCGCGGCGGCGATGACGCTGCTGACGGAGCGCCAGAAGCTCGTCGTGGAGGGTGCGGGCGCCGCGGGCGTCGCCGCGCTGATGACGGGGGCGCTGGGCGATGTCGCCGGCAAGCGGGTCGTCGTGGTCCTGTCGGGCGGCAACATCGATCTGCTGCTCCTGCAGGGCATCATGCGCCACGGTCTGACGACCGCCGGCCGCTACATGCGCTTCACGACGCGCATGCCGGATCGCCCCGGTTCGCTGCGCCAGTTCCTCGACGTGCTCACCACGGAGCGCGTCAACATCGTCGACATGTTCCACCATCGCGACGGCACCGACCTCGGCGTCAAGGACAC
>CAZPQP010000148.1:0-4891 GCA_964588635.1 uncultured Bifidobacterium sp. | reverse complement strand
TGGCCTTCAGCTCCGGCGACTCGAAGCCCTCGGAGTAGTCGACGATCGACGAGGCCATCGTGCGCACGGGCTCGAGGAAGAAGAAGTACCCGTCGAGCGGGTTCGGGACGAAGCCGATCGAGCCCGTCGCCATCGACAGCGCGATCGCCTCGCCGACGGCGCGGCCCATGGCGAGCGTGGTGCCGGCGACCAGGGCCGGGCGGATCGCGCGCAGCGAGACGCGTCGCGTCATCCGCCACTCATCGCAGCCGAGGGCGATCGCGCCCTCCTTCCACTTGGTCGGCACGGCGCGCAGGGCGTCCGCGAAGATCGCGATCATCAGCGGCGCGATCATCAGCGTGAGCACGAGGATGCCGAGCAGCACGTTCGCACCCGTCAGCGTGACGACGGCGGACAGTTCCTCGGCCTGCTGCTTGGGGATCAGGTTCTGCTCGATGCGCGGGGCGAGCACGAGGATGGCGAAGAGTCCGTAGATCACCGACGGCGTCGCGGCGAGGATGGTGACGATCGGGTCGAGGATCGCGGCGAGGCGCTTGGGTGCCAGCTCGGCGATGAAGATCGCCCCGAGCAGCGCGAACGGGAAGGAGAGGACGAGCGCGCCGCCCGTCGTGAGCAGCGTGCCGAGGATCGCCGGCCAGGCGTTGAGCGTGGTGGAGGGCTCGCCCGTCTCGGGGTCTCCGAGGAACGAGTTGCCGAGCTGCACGTCCAGCGGCTGATCGCCGGTGCCGAACCAGCTCAGGCCGTTGGCGGAGAAGGACGGCCAGCCGGTGTAGAGCACGAAGACGGCGATCGCGGCGATCACGATCAGCATGAAGGCCGAGATCGCGATCACGAGGCCGCGGAAGATGGCGTCGCCGCGGGCGCCGGAGGGCGCGGCCGACGGCGTGGGCGTGGTGAGCGGGCGGGTGAAGGTGGCCATGGGGGAGAGGGAGAGAAGCGGGGATGCGGTGCGGAGGGCCGGGGCAAGCCCGGCCCTCCGCGGTGGCGTCGTCAGGCTGGTGCTAGCCCGCGATGCACTGGTCGTAGGTGCCCGTGAACGGGACGGCGTAGTTCTTGATGACCGCCGCGCCCTTCGCGCTGCGCACCCAGTTGATGTACGTGGCGACGTCACCGGCGGGATCGCCCTTGGTGACGAAGTACTGGCAGTTCCAGAACTTGTACTTGTTGCTGACCACGTTCGTCAGCGACGGGGAGACGCCGTCGATCGGCAGCGTCTTGACGGTCGCGCCGCCCGAGCCGATCGTGTACGCGTACGTGACGAACGCGATGCCGGACTTCGTGTTCGCGACGGACGAGCGGTCGAGCGCGTTCGACGCCAGCGCCGGGCACGAGTTCGACACGGGCGTGCTGATGCTGCCCAGGAAGAGCTTCTGGAACGACTGGCGGGTGCCGGAGGTGGCGACGCGCGAGAAGCACTTGATGGCTCCGCCCGCGGACCAGCCGACGTCCTTCCAGTTGGTGACCTGGCCGGTGAAGATGGCCTTCACCTGCGCGGCCGTCAGGCCCTTGATCGGGTTCGACTTGTTGACGATGATCGCGAAGGGCTCCTTCGTGATCGGCGTGAACGTCAGCCCGGCCGGCGTCGAGGACGACTTGTCCGACGACGAGTTGCCGATCTGGAACGTGCCGTTGGCGGCACCGGTCTGGCCGGCGCCCGAGCCGCCGCCCGAGACGGTGACGCGGACCTTGCCACCCGTGTCCTTGCCGTACGCCGACGCGAGCGCCGAGCCGAGGATCTGGAGGCCGGTGGAGCCGCCGGTGACGATCTTCGTGACGGCCATGGCCGGCGCGGTGACGACCATGGTGGCCAGCAGCGCGGCGACGAGGATGAGGAATCGCTTCTTCATAGCAGTGCCTTTCGGGGTCTGCAGAGGGGCCTAGGAGGCCGGCTCCGTGAGGGGGATTTCCTTGGTCGGCGCCGTGTAGGCCCAGGTGCCGAAGAACTTTGCCGCACCCGCGATCGCGCCCTGGGCGGTGATGCGGAAGCCGTGCTTGGAGGCGTTGCCCGTCAGCGGGAAGACCTCGACGGCGTAGGCGCCGTCGCCGTTCTTCGAGATGTTGAAGATGTCGGCCTCGCTCTTGTCGAAGTACTCAGCGGCCGAGCCCGTGTTGCCCGGGTAGACGCAGAGGAAGCCGGGAGGCGCCGACGGCTTGTCGAACGAGCCGGCGCAGTCGCCGTTCTCGTTGAGGCCGCCGAGGATGCCCACCTTCGCGGAGCGCAGCGGCTTGGGCAGCTGCAGCGGGAACGAGACGCCCGCGCCGTAGGAGTTCTGGCACGCGCGGCTGCTGGCGCTGTACGTGAACGCCGGGGAGGTGCCGCAGTTGGCCGGGTTCGTGAACTCGATGCCCACGACGCCCGTCACCGTGGTGCCCCACGGCACCTGGCTCAGATCCATCGTGCGCAGCGGGAACTTGCCCTTGCTGTTGGTCGGCACGAGGGAGCGGACCTGCTTGCCCTCGGGCGAGACCTTGAAGCCGCTGACCGCGTACGCGTTGCGGGCGAGCGGGACAGGTGCGTCGGCACCGACGATCGACGGCACGGCGAACGCCGCGCCGATCGCCGCGCAGATGCCGAGCGCGATGAGACGACCTTTCCGGTTCATGATCCTCCTTGGGGATCCCGCGGGTGTCGCGGTCAGGCTCCAACGTACGGAGCATCGGATGGCCCATGGGTGAAGCGTTTGGGGACATCGCGTTCCGGACTGGTGAAGGTCACCGCCATGTTTCACATTCGCGCAGGAACATCGCGAATTCGCGCGACGGAACGCCGTCCGGGGGCGGTGAACACAGGCGTAAACGTTCTGTTCAGATCCTTCCGTGGCGCCCCTCGGTCGCCCGCGCGCGGGTAGGTTGGGTGCATGAGCGCAGCCCGTGCAGCCTGCTACCTGATGGATCAGGGCGCCTACCGCCGCGATGTCGCGGTGGAGCTCGCACGCGGCATCGTCGAGGACGACCGCTCGCCCGCCGACGAGATCGCGCTGGCGAGCACGATCCTGCGCCGCGCCGGCCATATCGAGGAGTCGATCGTGGCCGCCGGCATCGCCGCGGCGCGCGGCGCGAACATCCCGCAGCCGGCCGTGATCCGACGGCGGCGGTGGGCACGCGTGCGCGGTCCGTTCAGCCGCGCGGCCTGAACCCGGCGAATCATCTGACGACGTTGGGTATCGTTGCCAACGGCATCTTCAGGAGGCGAACCAGTGCGCATCGCGATCTGCGTCAAGGAAGTCCCGGACCCGACCGCTGAGAAGCGGATCGACGCGGGCACCAATCGACTCGTCCGCAGCGGCGAGAACACGCTCAATCCGTACGATCGGCATGCGATCGAGGCGGCCGTCCAGATCAAGGAGGGCCCGGCGCCCGACACGGAGATCACCGTCGTCACCGTCGGTCCCGAGAGCGCGAACCGCTCCGTCGACCGCGCGCTGGCGCAGGGCGGCGATCAGTCGGTCCACATCGCCGACGACGGCGCTGCGGGCAGCGACCTGCTCGGCACGGCGCGCATCCTCGCCGCGGCGCTCAAGCGCGGCGGCTACGACCTGATCCTGCTCGGCCAGCAGGCCGCGGACTCCGAGTCCTACGTGATGGCCGGCATGGTCGCCGAGCTGCTCGAGCTGCCCTGCGTCACGCAGGCCGCGTCGATCGAGGTCGGCGATGGCGCCGTCACGGTCAAGCGCCAGGTCGAGACGGGCTACGACACCGTCAAGGCGACGACGCCGTGCGTCGTGTCGGTCTCCGACGCGATCAACGATCCGCGCTATCCCCCGCTGCCCGCGATCATGGGCGCCAAGCGCAAGCCGCATGAGGTGCTGTCGCTCGCCGAGCTCGGCGTCGACGCCGGTACGGTCGGCGCCGCCGGCGCCGGCACGTCCGTGGCGGGGCTGTCGAAGCCCGAGGGTCGTGGCGACACGATCGTCATCGAGGACGACGGCTCGGCCGCCGAGCAGCTCGTCGCATTCCTGATCGAGAAGAAGGTGGTCGCGTAATGGCCGGCATCGCGGTTCTCTGTGAGGTCCAGGGCGGCGAGATCGCCAAGGGCTCCCTCGGCGTGCTCGAGGAGGCGGCGCGTCTCGGCGCCGCGCTCGGCGAGCCGGTCGAGGCGATCGTCTGCGGCTCCGGCCTGGACGACGCGGCGATGGGCGCCCTCGGCGGCTTCGGCGCGTCGAAGGTGCGCGTGGCCGATGACGCGGCGCTCGCCAGCGGCATCGCCCAGCCCGTCGTGGATGCCTGCGCCGCAGCGCAGGAGAGCGGCCAGTACCGCTACTGGCTGGCCGGCGCCTCGATCATGGCGGCCGACGCCATGGCGGGCCTCGCCGCGCGCCTCGGCGCCGGCATCGTGATCGACGCCGTCGAGCTCCACGCGGAGGGCGGCGCGCTCGTCACCCGCCGCTCGGGCCTCGGCGACTCCGTCCTCGCGCACTGCGGCTTCACGACGCCCGTCGGCGTCGTCGTCACGCGCTCCAACGCCTTCGCGGCGACGGAGGGCAACGGCGGCTCGGCGCCGGTCGAGCGCTTCTCGCCGTCGTTCAAGGCGTACTCGCAGGCCGTCCAGCTCGTCGGCCACGAGGATGCCGAGGACTCCGGTCCCGACATCGGCGCCGCTGAGGTGCTCGTGGCCGGTGGCCGCGGTCTCGGCGACGCCGCCGGCTTCGGCCCGATCGAGGAGTGCGCCGCGGCCTTCGGCGGGGCCGTCGCCGCGACGCGCGCCGTCGTCGACGCGGGCTGGTACCCCTACAGCGCCCAGGTCGGCCAGACGGGCAAGACCGTCACGCCGAAGCTGTACATCGCGTGCGGCATCTCCGGCGCGATCCAGCACAAGGTCGGCATGCAGGGCTCCGGCACGATCGTCGCGATCAACAAGGACAAGAACGCGCCGATCTTCGACTACGCCGAC
>CAZPQP010000147.1:0-4895 GCA_964588635.1 uncultured Bifidobacterium sp. | reverse complement strand
CGCGGCCTCCTCGGACCAGGAGGCGATGTAGCCCTCCTCGTGGAGGATGCGGGCGATCTCGCGCTTGCTGCGGGACGTGGGCATGATGACCTTGTCGTGCAGCGCCGTGTTGGCGTTGCGGATGCGGGTCAGCATGTCTGCGATGGGATCGTTGACCATGGTGCTACCAGCTCGACTTCGTCATTCCGGGGATCACGCCTTCGTGCGCGAGCTGCCGGAGGCAGATGCGGCACAGGCCGAACTTCTTGTAGACCGCGCGCGGGCGGCCGCACTTCTGGCAGCGCGAGTAGGCGCGAACCTTGTACTTGGCCGGGCGAGCGGCCTTCATGCGGAGAGCAGTCTTCGCCATATCTCTCAGGCCTCTCGGAACGGCATGCCGAAGAGCGTGAGGAGCTCGCGCGCCTCGTCATCGGTTGCCGCAGTCGTGGTGATGGTGATGTCCATGCCCCGGACCTGGTCGATCCGGTCGTAGTCGATCTCCGGGAAGATGATCTGCTCCCGGATGCCGAGCGAGTAGTTGCCGCGTCCGTCGAAGGACTTGGCGCTGATGCCGCGGAAGTCGCGGATGCGGGGCAGCGCGACCGTCGTGAGACGATCGAGGAACTCGTACATGTTCTCGCCGCGCAGCGTGACCTTGCAGCCGATCGGCATGCCCTCGCGCAGCTTGAAGCCGGCGATGGACTTGCGGGCCAGCGTGACGACCGGCTTCTGGCCTGCGATCTGCGTCATCTGCTCGACGGCGTGATCGAGGGCCTTGGAGTCGGTCTTCGCGTCGGAGACGCCCATGTTCAGCGTGATCTTGACCAGCTTCGGCGCCTGCATCGGCGACGAGTAGCCGAACTTCTCGATCAGCTGCGGCCGGAGCTCGCGCTCGTAGCGCTCCTTCAGCCGGGGGATGTGGGTAGCGGTATCAGCCATTACTTGTCGATCTCCGTTCCGCACTGCTTGCAGACGCGGACCTTGGCGTCGTCGGCCTTCTTGGCCACGCGCGTCGTCTTGTCGCACGACGGGCAGACGAGCATGATGTTCGAGCGCCGCAGCGGCTGCTCCTGCTCGAAGATGCCGCCGGGCGCCATCTGCTGCCCGCCCGGGATCGGGCGCGGCTTCTGGTGGCGCTTGGCGAGGTTGCGGCCCTCGACGATGACGCGCTCGTTGGCGGGGTCGGCCGAGATGACCTTGCCGCGCTTGCCGCGATCCTTGCCGGTGATGACCTCGACGGTGTCGCCGGTCTTGATGCCGATGCCGCTCATCACAGCACCTCCGGGGCGAGCGAGACGATGCGCATGAAGTTCTTCTCGCGCAGCTCACGGGCGACGGGCCCGAAGATGCGCGTGCCGCGCGGGTTGCCGGCCGGGTCGATGATGACCGCGGCGTTGTCGTCGAAGCGGATGTTCGTGCCGTCGTCGCGGTGGTGCGCCTTGGTGGTGCGCACGACGACGGCGTGGACGACCTCGCCCTTCTTGACGGAGCCGTTCGGGGTCGCCTGCTTGACCGTGGCGACGATGATGTCGCCGACGGCCGCGTAGCGGCGATGCGAGCCGCCGCGGACGCGGATGCAGAGGATCTCGCGGGCGCCGGTGTTGTCGGCGACGCGGAGTCGGGATTCCTGCTGGATCACTTGGCCACCTCGACGATCTCGACCAGGCGCCACCGCTTGGTGCGGGACAGCGGGCGCGTCTCGACGACGCGGACGGTGTCGCCGATGTTGGCGGCGTTCTGCTCGTCATGCGCGTGCAGGGTCATCGAGCGGCGCATGATCTTCTTGTACTTGGGGTGCGCCTTGAGGACGTCGACGCGGACGGTGATCGTCTTCTCGCCCTTGTTGGACGTGACGACGCCACGGCGCTCGCGGCGCGTGCCCTGCTCGTTGTCGGCGGCCGGCGTGCGGACGTACTCGCCCCCACCCGACTCGCCGCGCCGGCGCTTGCGCGCGGCAGCGGACTTCTTGCGCAGCTCGGCGCGCTCCTCGGCGGTCGTGCGGACACGACGGGGCCGATTCTTGCGCGGCGGGCGCTTCTTCTTCTCCTTGACCGGCTCGGGCTCGGCCTCGGGCTCTGCCTCGGCGGCGGCCTCCTCCGCGGGGGGCTCCTCCGCGGCAGGCTCCTCAGCAGGGGCCTCCTCGGCGGCAGCCTCGACCGGAGCAGCCTCCTCGGCGGGAGCCTCCTCGGCCGCAGGGGCCTCCTCGGCGGGAGCCTCGTCGGCGACGGCCTCGGCCTCTGGCACGGGAGTCTCCTCCACGTCCGGGGTCTCGTTCTCGTCGCTCACGACGCTCCACCTTCCATCTTGTCGGCCTGCTCGCCCTGGATCGTCAGCAGGCGAGCGAGCTCGCGGCGGACGCCCGTCAGCTTGGACGTGTTCTCGAGCGCGCCGGTGGCGTGCTGGAAGCGCAGGTTGAACAGCTCCTGACGCGCCTCTGCGACCTTGCGCGCGACGTCGTCCGAGCTGAGCTCACGGATCTCACTAGCCTTCAAAGAGATCACCTTCCCGGGTCACGAACTTGCAGGGGATCGGCAGCTTCTGGGCGGCGAGCAGCATGGCCTCGCGGGCCAGCGGCTCGGGCACGCCGGCGAGCTCGAACATGATGCGGCCCGGGCGCACGACGGCGACCCAGAACTCCGGCGAGCCCTTGCCCTTGCCCATGCGGGTCTCGGCGGGCTTCTTGGTGACCGGCTTGTCCGGGAAGATCGTGATCCACACCTTGCCACCGCGCTTGATCTTGCGGGTCATGGCGATACGCGCGGCCTCGATCTGACGGGCGGTGACCCAGCCCTCGCCCATCGCCTTGAGGCCGTACTCGCCGAAGTTGACGCGGGCATGGCCCTTCGTCTCCCCCGTGCGGCGGCCACGATGGACGCGGCGGTGCTTGACGCGACGCGGCATCAGCATCAGGAATCACCCTCCTCAGCGGCAGGCGCCTCGTCGGCTGCGGCCTCGGCGGCGGGAGCCTCCTCGGCAGCGGCCTCGGCGGGCGCCTCGGTCTCGACGGCGGGCGTCTCGACGACGGTCTCCTCGACCACAGCCTCGGTCACGACGGCCTCGGCGACTGGGGTCTCGTCGACCACGAGCTCCTCCACCACGGTCTCCTCGACCGCGGGGGCCTCGGGCTTCGGACGCGCACGACGGCCGGCCGGAACCGACGGACCGCTGAGGCGCGGCTGGTTCGGACCACCGGGACCGCCGCCACCCTGACGGGGACGACGATCGCCGCGGTCGCCACCGGCGCCGCGCTCACCGCGCTCGCCATCGCGACCCGGGGCGCCACGGCGACCCTTCGGACGCGCGGGACCGAGCTCCTCGATGGCACCCTTGGCGCCGCCCTTGCGACGACGGGCATCGACCTCGCCCAGACGCGTGGCGTTCTGGTCGTGGCCCTCGAAGCCCTCCGGCATGATCTCGCCCTTGTTGATCCAGACCTTGACGCCGATGCGGCCGTACGTGGTCTTGGCCTCGGCGAAGCCGTAGTCGATGTCGGCGCGCAGCGTCTGGAGCGGCACGCGGCCCTCCGAGTACTGCTCCGTGCGGCTCATCTCGCCGCCGCCGAGGCGGCCGCCGCACTTGATGCGGACGCCCTGGGCGCCGGAGCGCACAGCCGACTGCATCGAGCGCTTCATCGCGCGGCGGAAGGCCACGCGATTCTGCAGCTGCTCCGCGACGGACTGCGCCATCAGGCGCGCGTCCAGCTCGGGGCGCTTGATCTCGTTGATGTTGATCTGCACGGCACGGCCCGTGATCGCGTGGACCTCCTTGCGGAGGGCGTCGACCTCGACACCGGACTTGCCGATGACGATGCCCGGACGGGCGGTGTAGATGTCGATCGTGATCTTCTGCGAGTCCTTGCGGATATGGATATCCGACAGGCCCGCATGGCTCAGCTTGTTGTGGATGTGCTCCCGGATCTTGATGTCCTCACCCAGGTAGCGGGCGAACTCGCGATCGGAGCACCAGTTCGACTTCCAGTCGTGGATGATGCCGACGCGGAGGCCGCCAGGATGAACTTTCTGGCCCATGTCTAGCTCTTCTCCTCGTCGGTCTTCTCAGCGGCCGGCTGCTTCGGCGCGGCGGGCTTCCTCGCGGCGGGCTTCTTGGCCGCCGGCTTCTTCTCCGCTGCGTCGTCGGCCTTGGCGGCCGCCGGCTTCTTCGCGGCGGGCTTCTTGGCCGCCGGCTTCTTCTCGGTCGTCGCGTCAGCCGCGGCGGCCTCGGTCTTCTTGGCCGCCGGCTTGCGCGTGGCGGGCTTCTTGGCGGCCGGCTTCTCGTCGGCGGCCACCTCGGCGGCACCCGTCTCGACGTTGGCCTCGGCCTTCTTGGACGCGGCGACGCGCTTGGCGCGGGCCGAATCCGACGACGCCTTGGCCGGTGCGGCCGTCTCGGTGCCGTCGACGATCGCGCCGCTCGTCAGCGAGCGGAGCAGGATCGTGATGTGGGTCGTGCGCTTGTTGATGCGGCTGGCACGGCCACGGGCACGCGGCTTGAAGCGCTTGATCGTGACGCCCTCGTTCGCGAACGCCTCGTGGACCACGAGGTCGTCCGGCGAGAGGCCGTGATTGACCTCGGCGTTCGTGACCGCGGAGCGGAGCACGAGCTCGATGTCCTTGGCGACGGCACGGGGCGAGAACAGCAGCTGCTTGCGGGCGTCCAGCACGTTGCGGCCGCGGATGTCGGCGAGCACGAGCCGGGCCTTGCGGGCCGACGAGCGGACGTGCTTCGCCTCAGCGCGGACCAGGCCCGTCTTGGCGTAGGAGAATCGCTCGGACGACATCAGCCGCGCCTCGACTGCTTGTCGGCGACATGACCGCGGTAGGTGCGCGTCGGCGCGAACTCGCCGAGCTTGTGGCCCACCATGGCCTCGGAGACGAACACGGGGACGTGCTTGCGCCCGTCGTGGACCGCGATCGTGT